>NZ_BAAJYR010000211.1:0-5928 GCF_057546605.1 Acidovorax sp. KPB24-03
CGGCAGGCGGCGCCCGCGGTCACGCGCCCCGGCCCGTCCACCGTGGTGCTGGTGGTGACCGACAGCATCAACCGCGACAACCTGGGCCTGTACGGCTACGCGCGCCCCACCACGCCGCGCCTGGAGGCGCAGCAGCGCGTGCTGGGCGAGGAGATGGCCGTGCTGCGCCATGCGTGGTCGGTCGATGCCAGCACGCTGCCGGCACTGGCCAACATCTTCGGCTTCGGGCAGCCGGGCCGGGCCGACGGGCAGCACGTGCTGGCGCTGGCCCGCGCTGCGGGCTACAAGGTCTGGTGGATGAGCAACCACGACGACGTGGCGATCGAGCAGCAGCATGCGCGCCTGGCCGACGTGGTGGACATGGTCAACCGCACGCCGGGCCGCGCGGGCGCCTCGCTGGACGGCGAGCTGCTGGACTGCGTGCAGGAAGCGCTGGACGACCCTGCCGAGCGCAAGCTGATCGTGGTGCACCTGATGGGCGCGCACCCGCATTACCGGCTGCGCTTTCCGAGCGGCGACAACCCGTTCGACGACCACGTGGACGCGGTCGAGGCGCAACTGGCCGGCCAGGGCCGCTCGGCCTGGGTGCGGCGCTACCGCCAGCAGTACGACGCGGCCCTGCTGTACCACGACTTCGTGGTGTCCGAGACGCTGCAGCTGGCGCGCGCCGGGGCGCGGCCGGGCGAGTCCCGGGCGTGGATGTATCTGTCCGACCATGGCCAGGAGGTCGGCCACGGCAGCGACCGCGCGGGCCACAGCCCCGCGACCGCCTCGGGCTACCGCATTCCCACGGTGATCTGGCGCAGCGCGGCGGCGCAGCCGGTGTCCGCCGCCACGGCGCAGCGGCCGTTCCGCGCCGACTGGGCGGCCTGGACCCTGGCCGATCTGCTGCACATCGGCTGGGCCGGTGCCATGCCGGAGCGCAACGTGCTGGACGACCGCTACCACTGGGTGGCTCCGGTGCTGCCCGTGGCGGTGCCGTCGTTTTCAGACTGAAGGTGCTCGGGCCAGCGCCATCCATCGCAAAGGATTCTGGCGTGCAGCAGGGCGAGGCCCTGAAGCGGCCTCACTCACTTGCCGCGGCCCAGCCGCCTGCGCAGACTCTTGTCACTCCATCTTCAACTTCTCACGGGAATTGTTTCTACCTCAGGAACTGGGTACCTCATTGATGAGTTTGCAATCATGGCGCGCAACACCGTAGGAACTTGCGAAGGATTGCATTTGAATTCTCCAAGGTTTGGATCAAAGAGCACCACACGGTTGTTCGCAGCACGCGCAGCGACAACGTGACCAGAGGCCGGGCAGTCGGGAGTCCGCCCCAAGATGATGACGTGTGCCAGCCCCTCCTGACTTAAATTGCGAGCAAGTGCGCCCAATGCGCTCTCTTCGTCATCGAGGACATCCACGCGCATCCGTTGGCCCCAATCGAGGTTCAATCCCATCTGCCGGATGCTTGCATCGAAAGGATGAATGCCGGTGCTGTAGTCAGCAGCGTCCATTCGATCTTGATGTTCACTTTGCATCTGACTTGCTTGTGTTGTCATCTCTTTCATGGAAGCCATGCGCGATTGCGCATCCTGCGAAGGTCGGGCCGCGATTTGGCGACACCAAAGTGCACTGAAGGCAACGCACGCTCCCGACTCATTGCTTTGGGATCCGATCTGAGCAAGCTCCACGGATTGGTGGAAGCTGGCTTTTCGATGGGCTTGCCAATCCCGTGCTAGCCCCGTGATTTCATTGGGGCCCTCCAAGGTGCGAGGCTGGCTCGAGCAAACGCCACCTTGCAGTACCCGCATGCGGGAGGGTGAGGGGATGCGACTACGGGGCGGCAAACCATCGATCCCAGACTCCAGCCGTTTCGTTTTTTGCGGTGCGCCAAAAGATGTTTTTGCTATGCCATGAGGCGCAGAAGAGCCGGTTGTGGTCTTTGAAAAACTTGCGGTGCCATCAATCTTTCCCATTTTGCAAACCACTTTATTTGAGATAAGAAAGCAAGTTTTAGAGACATCTCTGACTTCGGGCCCCCTTTTGCGAACTTTGGGTCTTTAGGACGAAGTAAATTGACGCATTATTTGATTCGTACCCGATCAGCCGCTGGTGTGGCGTCAAGGCCAAACAGTGGGATGGAGATGCTCAGGGCATGCAAGGCGGGTGGCATTGTTTTATTTCGGAGTTGTCATGGGCTTACCTCACCTTTTCGCCGCAGGGCCGGGCGCGCGCTGGCTGGCCGCCGCCGGCATCGCCCTGCTGGGCGCCGCGCCTTTCGGTTCCGCCTGGGCGCAGGGCACGATCAAGATCGGCGAGATCAACAGCTACAAGGCCCAGCCGGTGTTCCTGGAGGCCTACAAGAAGGGCATGCACCTGGCGGTGGACGAGGTCAATGCCGCGGGCGGCATCGGCGGCAGGAAGCTCGAACTGGTCACGCGCGACGACAACGCCAACCCCGGCGAGGCCGTGCGGCTGGCCGACGAGCTGGTCTCGCGCGAGCGGGTGGACATCCTGGCGGGCAGCTTCCTGTCGCACATCGGCCTGGCGCTGTCCGACTACGCCAAGCAAAAGAAGCGCTTCTTCCTGGCCAGCGAAGCGCTCACCGACAAGATCACCTGGCACAACGGCAACGCCTACACGTACCGCCTGCGCTCGTCCACCCACATGCTGTCGTCGGCCCTGGTGCCCGAGGCGCTCAAGCTCCAGAAAAAGCGCTGGGCCATCGTGTACCCCAACTACGAATACGGCCAGTCGGCGGTGGACACGTTCAAGAAGCGCATGAAGGCGCAGCAGCCCGGCATCGAGTTCGTCACCGAGCAGGCCGCGCCGCTGGGCAAGCTGGACGCCGGCAGCGTGGCCCAGGCCATCGCCGATGCCAAGCCCGACGCCATCTTCAACGCGCTGTTCGGCCCCGATCTGGCCAAGTTCGTGCGCGAAGGCACCACGCGCGGCCTGTTCAAGAGCACCCCGGTGGTCAGCCTGCTGACCGGCGAGCCCGAGTACCTGGAGCCGCTGCGCGACGAGGCGCCCGTGGGCTGGATCGTCACCGGCTACCCCTGGTACAGCATCGACACGCCGGCCCACAAGGCGTTCGTCGCGGCCTACCAGGCCAAGTACGGCAAGGAAGACCTGCGCCTGGGCGCGCTGATCGGCTACGACACCATCCAGTCCCTGGCCGCGGGCGTGAAGCGCGCGGGCGGCAAGACCGATGCCGAGTCGCTGGCCAAGGCGTTCAGCGGCCTCCAGGTGTCCACGCCCGACGGCCCCATCGAATACCGCGCGATCGACCACCAGTCCACGCTGGGCGTGTACGTGGGCAAGATCGCGCTCAAGGACGGCAAGGGCGTGATGGTCGACTACCGCTACGTGCCCGGCGATACCCTGCTGCCGCCCGAGGCCGAGGTGCGCGCGCTGCGCCCCGCGCCCTGACGCGCCGGCCTGCCGATCGCCCGCGACCCCGCCGCGCCCCGTTCCGCCCGCGATGGATTTCTCCGGCTTCCTGACCCAGCTGCTCAACGGGCTGGCCGAGGCGTCGTCGCTCTTCCTGGTGGCGGCCGGCCTGTCGCTGATCTTCGGGGTGACGCGCATCGTCAACTTCGCGCACGGCTCGTTCTACATGCTGGGCCTGTACCTGGCGTATTCGCTGGTCGAGCACATGGTGGGACTTGCGGGCCTGGCCGGCGGGCCGCTGGGCTACTGGCTCGGCCTGCTTCTGGCGGCGCTGGCGGTGGGCGCCTTCGGCGCGCTGGTGGAGGTGGTGCTGCTGCGGCGCATCTACCGCGCGCCGGAGCTGTTCCAGCTGCTGGCCACGTTCGCGCTGGTGCTGGTGGTGAGCGACGCGGTGCTGTGGCTCTGGGGCCCCGAGGAACTGCTGGGCCGGCGCGCGCCGGGCCTGGCGGCTCGATCGAGCTGATGGGCCGGCAGTACCCGGCCTACAACCTGTTCTTGATCGCCCTGGGCCCGCTGGTGCTGGGCCTGCTGTGGCTGCTGCTCACGCGCACCCGGTGGGGCACGCTGGTGCGCGCCGCCACGCAGGACCGCGAAATGCTCGGTGCCCTGGGCGTCAACCAGGCGTGGCTCTTCACGGGCGTGTTCGCGCTGGGCGCGATGCTCGCGGGGCTGGGCGGCGCGGTGCAGCTGCCGCGCGAGCCGGCCAGCCTGGCGCTGGACCTGCGCGCCATCGGCGAGGCGTTCGTGATCGTGGTGGTGGGCGGCATGGGGTCGATCCCGGGCGCCTACGTGGCCGCGCTGCTGATCGCCGAGATCAAGGCGCTGTGCGTGGGGCTGGGCACGGTGCAGTGGTTCGGCGTCGAGGTGTCGTTTTCCAAGCTCACGCTGGTGGTGGAGTTCCTGGTGATGGCCCTGGTGCTGGTGTTCCGGCCCTGGGGGCTGATGGGGCGGCCCCAGGCCGTGAGCCGCAACTCTGCGCCGGCGGAGGCGCCGCTGCGCCCGGGCACGCCGCTGTTCCGGGCCGCGGTGGTGGCCGTGCTGGCGGCCCTGGCCGCGCTGCCGCTGCTGTCGGCCTGGCTGCCGTATGCCACGGTGCTGGCGCAGGACGTGCTGGTGGCGGTGCTCTTCGCGGTGAGCCTGCACTTCATCATGGGCCCAGGCGGCCTGCATTCGTTCGGCCACGCGGCCTACTACGGGCTGGGCGCCTACGGCGCCGCGGTGCTGCTCAAGGCCTTCAGCATGCCCATGCCGCTGGCCATGGCGCTCGCGCCGCTGGTGGCCGGGGCCGGGGCGTTGGTCTTCGGCTGGTTCTGCGTGCGCCTGTCGGGCGTGTACCTGGCCATGCTGACCCTCGCGTTCTCGCAGATCGTGTGGTCGGTGGTGTTCCAGTGGGATGCCGTCACCGGCGGCTCCAACGGCCTGATCGGCGTGTGGCCCGCGCCGTGGCTGGGCGGCGCGGCCTACTACTACCTCACGCTGGCGCTGGTGGGGCTGTCGGTGTTGGCGCTGCGGCGCGTGCTGTTCGCGCCGTTCGGCTACGCGCTGCGCGCGGGGCGTGACTCGGCGCTGCGGGCCGAGGCGGTGGGCATCGACGTGCGGCGCGTGCGGTGGATGGCCTTCGTGATCGCGGGCGGGTTCGCCGGCCTGGCGGGCAGCCTGTTCGCGTTCTCCAAGGGCAGCATTTCGCCGGAGGCGGTGGCCGTGGGCCAGTCGGTGAACGGGCTGGTCATGGTGCTGCTGGGCGGCCTGCAGACCCTGCTGGGGCCCATCGTTGGCGCGGCGGCGTTCAGCGTGCTGCAGGACGCCATCCTGCGGGCCACGGAGTATTGGCGCGCGCTGTTCGGCGGGGTGATCCTGCTGCTGGTGCTGGCCTTCCCGCAGGGCATCGCGGGCTTCGCGCAGCAGATCGCGCAGCGCCGGGCCGAACGAACGGCGGCGGCGCCCGCCATCCCCGAAGGGCCGTCGCCATGACGCTGCTCCAGGTGCGCGGGTTGCGCAAATCCTATGGCGGCGTGCAGGCCGTCGATGGCATCGGCTTCGACCTGGCGCCGGGGGAATTGCTCGCGCTCATCGGACCCAACGGGGCGGGCAAGTCCACCACCTTCGACATGGTGGGCGGGCAGACGAAGGCCACGGCCGGTTCGGTGCAGCTGCAGGGGCGCGAGCTGCTGGGCCTGCCCCCCCGCGCCATCGCGCGCCTGGGCGTGGGCCGCACCTTCCAGATCGCGGCCACGTTCGCCTCGCTCACCGTGGTGGAGAACGTGCAGATGGCGCTGCTGTCGCACCACCGGCGCGTGTTCGCGTTCTGGCGGCCCGCCGCCTCGCACTACCGCGCCGAGGCGATGGCGCTCCTGGCCCAGGTCGGCATGGACGCGCAGGCCGGCCGCCCGTGCAGCGAACTGGCCTACGGCGACGTCAAGCGCGTGGAACTGGCCCTGGCGCTGGCCAACGATCCGCAGTTGCTGCTGATGGACGAGCCCACCGCCGGCA
>NZ_BAAJYR010000212.1:0-5925 GCF_057546605.1 Acidovorax sp. KPB24-03
CTTGAGGTTGTGCAGCAGCGCGTGCGGCACGCTGTCGGCGTCGGCGGTCATGAACACGGCGGTGCCGCGCACGCGGTGCGGCATGCCGTGCGCCAGGGCCTCGATGAAGGGGGCGAGCGGCATGCGCTCCTGCGCCGCCGCCTGCTCGGCCACGCGCCGGCCCTTGGCCCAGGTGGTGAAGACGAACATGACCAGCGCCGCCACCGCCAGGGTCAGCCAGCCGCCGTCGGCGATCTTCAGGCTGTTGGCCACGATGAAGGTCACGTCCACCAGCGCGAAGCAGCCCACGCCCAGGCCCACGGCCAGCGGGTTCCAGCGCCACAGCCGCAGCGCGACCACGCCGGCCAGCAAGGTGGTGGTGAGCATGGTGAGCGACACCGCGATGCCGTAGGCGGCCGACAGCGCGCTGGAGCTGCGAAAGGCCAGCACCAGCAGCAGCACGCCCGCCATGAGCAGCCAGTTCATCGTGGGCAGGTAGATCTGGCCGATGGCGGTGCCCGAGGTCTGCACGATGCGCATGCGCGGCAGGTAGCCCATGCGGATGGCGTGCGCCGTCATGGAGAACGCGCCCGAGATCACCGCCTGCGAGGCGATGACGGTGGCGCAGGCGGCCAGCACCACCACGGGCACGGTGGCCCAGGGGGGGAAGAGCCGGAAGAACGGGTTGTCGATGGCCGCGGGGTTGGCCAGCACCAGCGCGCCCTGGCCGAAATAGTTGAGCACCAGCGACGGCAGCGCGATGAACAGCCACGCCAGCCGGATGGGCGTGGCGCCGAAATGGCCCATGTCGGCATACAGCGCCTCGCCGCCCGTGAACGCGAGGAACACCGCGCCCAGCACCGCCAGCGACTGCGCCGGGTGCGTGGCCAGGAACTGCACCGCCCAGCGCGGGTCGATGGCCTCCAGCACGTGCGGGTTCTGCGTGATCTGCCAAAGGCCGGACACCGCCAGCACGCCGAACCACAGCACCATCACCGGCCCGAACACGCGGCCCACCGATTCGGTGCCCCGGCGCTGCACGAGGAACAGGCCGATCAGCACCAGCAGCGTGATGGGCACCACGTAGGGCTTGAACACCGGCGTGGCCACCTCCAGCCCCTCGACCGCCGACAGCACCGAGATGGCCGGCGTGATGAGGCTGTCGCCATAGAACATGGCCGCGCCGACCAGGCCCAGCCCGGCGACGGCCTTCCACGCCCACGGGCGGGGCGCCGCCGCGCTCCAGCGCCTGCGCGGCCAGGCCCTGCAGTGCCAGGATGCCGCCCTCGCCGTCGTGGTCGGCGCGCAGCACGAACACCACGTACTTGAGGGTGACCACCAGCATCAGGCCCCACAGCACCAGCGACAGCAGGCCCAGCACCGCGGCGCGGTCCAGCGCCACGCCGTGTTCGGGGTTCAGGCATTCCTTGAAGGCGTAGAGCGGCGAGGTGCCGATGTCGCCGAACACCACCCCCAGCGCGGCGATCATCAGGGCGGATCGGGCGGCGAAGCCGCGGGCAGCGGGCGCGTGTCCGGGCGCCGGAGTGGAGGTCATTGCGGAGTGCGGGGGCAGTGAAGGGTCGGCGCATTGTGCGCTGGCGGCCGCGCGCGGTCACGGGCGGCGCGAACCGGGTGATGCCGGCGCGCAACGCTGTGGCAAGGCTTGGGGCCGAAAAGGCCTTCAGCGCAATTTCAACTAGGGCGTATTGCTATTAATTAAATAGCGTATCAGTGGCGGTGCCTTCGTGGCCCGCCGCCGCATCGGCCCGCCCCGCCGTCACATGCCCAGCGACTTGAGCAGGTCGTCCGTGTCGCTGGACGACGCGGCGGCCGGCACCGGGGCCGCGGCCTTGGGCTCGCCGGCCTGGGCGATCAGCGCGTCGGGATCGGGGGCTTCCTGCGGCTCGAAATCGACGAGCTTGATGAACTCGGTGCGGTCGATCGCCAGCTCCAGATAGAAGATGTGATTGCTGGCCGTGTAGAAGGTCACGCGGCGCGCCTCGGGCTTGTCCAGGTTGGCGTCCACGCTCAGCATCACCTGCTTGTTCAGCGCCAGCATCTTGGGCTGGTTCTGCGTGATGTGGGTCTGCAGCTCGCGGCGCACCTTGCCGGTGAAGTCGCCCACCACCTGGTTCATCAGCTCGCCCATCACGTTCGACACCTCGTCCGAGGTGTAGGAGCTGGCCAGGTCGTCCTTGGACATGCCCATGCTCAGCAGGTAGCTCTGGTAGAGCTCCATCGCCGCTTCCTTCGAGAAATTGATGATCACCAGGCCCGAGAACCCGCCGTCGAACAGCACGAAGCAGCCGATGTCGGGGCGCAGGCAGGTCTTGGTGATGCGCTGGACCATGCCGGAGTAGTGGATGGGGCTCTGCGTGGCCACGCTGAGCACCCGGGTCACCGAGTTGCAGAGGCTGATCAGCAGGTCTTCGGTGCCGTAGACGATGGAGGGGGTTTGTGCGCTCATGGTGTGCAAGGGGAAAGGGGAGGGGGACGAAAAAGGGGCTCTGGAAAAAAGGCCGGGGCGGTTCAGCGCTCCGGGGTGTCGGAGATGCGCCGGGCATACACCGCCAGCACGATGCGCTCCGAATGCACGAGGTACTCGTTGAGCTGGTCCGAGGCCTCGCGCAGTTTGCCCGCCTCGAACAGATCGACGATCTTCACGTTCATGTCCACGTACGGCGCGTGCAGGAACTCGGGGTCGTTCAGCAGCCCGAAGGCCAGCCGCAGTTCGGCCAGGATGTGCGAGAACATCACGTTCAGGCGCTCGCTGTCGGCCAGCTCCACGATGGCCATGTGGAACTCCATATTGGCCGTGCCCACGCCCTGCCAGTCGGCCGCCTCGCGGCAGCGCACCGCCGAATCCACCGCCTCGCGCAGGTGCTTCTTGGCGGGGTGGCGCGGGTAGGCCTGGGCAATGGCCTGGCACTCGATGAGCCGGCGCACGCGGTAGATGTCGATGATCGAGGCGATGCTCGGGATGGCCACCGAGACGCCGCGGTTGGGCTCGTACTTGACCAGGCCTTCCTTGGTCAGCAGGCGAAAGACCTCGCGCAGGGTGTTGCGCGAAATCTCCAGGCTTTCGCTCAAGGCGGCCTCGGACAGCCGCTGGCCGGGCGAGAACTCGCCCTTCACGATCTTCTGGCGGATCAGCTCCGCCGTGCGTTCGTTCAGGGTCTGGGCGTTCGTGGGGGTTTCGATGGTCATGCCTGGCGGTTCGGGGTGGGCGTGCGGCACGGCGTGCGCAGGCCGGGATCGGGGTTCCGCACTTTGTAGCAGATCGGCCTGCTTCGCAAGAATCCACCCTGTGGAATACCGCTTTCTAACCGCTTTTCCTAGGGTTTGTCCGGATCGGTCGCCCGCCCTGTTGTTGGGCAAAATCGATCAATCGTGAAACAAATTGGTGCTTGTTGTCTCTTCAAGGTGCATCGATTGTTCAACAACTTGAAGTTTTTCAAGGGTTGATCCCCGGTTTGTTGTTCATGGATTGGCATGCAATTTGCGTTGTATGCCGTGCCGGTCCAGACCGCGCTCGGGCAGCAACCTCCCATTGCCCGCGCGCTGCCAGGCTGGCAGTGGGGCCCTACGGTTGTCCGCACTTCTTCGCCAATGGCGGCGAGGCGCACGCGACCACCGGACCGGCCAGGGCTGTACGTATTCAAGGAAGTTCAAGATGCAAAACGTAGTCAATCTGTGGCCGCTCATCGGGGTGGCGGTCATCATCGTGGGGTTCATCCTGCGGTTCAACCCGATGCTGGTGGTGATCGTCACGGCCATCGCGACGGCGTTTGCCGCCGGATTTCCGATCGACAAGATCCTGGCCACCATCGGCACCGGCTTCATCAAGACGCGCAACCTGCCGCTCATCATCCTGCTGCCCCTGGCGGTGATCGGGTTGCTGGAGCGCCACGGCCTGCGCCAGCATGCGCAGAACTGGATCAGCAGCATCAAATCGGCCACTGCCGGCCGCCTGCTCATCGTGTACCTGGGCGCCCGCCAGATCACGGCCGCCATCGGCCTGACCAGCCTGGGCGGCCACCCCCAGATGGTGCGCCCGCTGCTTGCCCCCATGGCCGAAGGCGCCACCGAGGCGCGCTACGGCAAGCTGCCCGACCGCATCCGGCACAAGCTGCGCGCCTTCTCGGCGGCCACCGACAACGTGGGCCTGTTCTTCGGCGAAGACATCTTCGTGGCCTTCGGCGCCATCGTGCTGATGTCCACCTTCCTGCACGAGGCCGGCATCGACGTCGAACCGATCCACATCGCGCTGTGGGGCATTCCGACCGCGATCTGCGCGTTCGCCATCCACGCCTGGCGCCTGCACCGCCTGGACGGCGTGCTGGCCCGTGAACTGGCCGCGCACGCCGCCGAAACCGCTGCCCGCAATGGCAACGGCAATGGCAATGGCGACGGCACCCTCTCCAGCGCCAAGGGAGCATGAACATGACACTGACCATCCAACACCTGTACTACCTCGTCGGCGCCATCCTGGCCATCACCGCGGTGATGACCGTGGCCGACCGTGACAACCCCAAGCGCTTTTCCAGCGGACTGTTCTGGGCGCTGTATTCCCTGGTCTTCCTCATCGGCGACCTGCTGCCGCCCATCTGGGTGGGCGCCGGCGCCGTGGTGATGGCGCTCATCGCCGGCTTCGGCGGCGTGGGCGCGGGCAAGCACACCCCCCGCACCCCGGCCGAGTACCAGACCAGCGCCAAGCGCCTGGGCAACCGCCTGTTCATTCCCGCGCTGGCGATTCCGCTCATTACGATGATCGGTACGCTGTCGGCCAAGCACCTGACCGTGGGCGGCGTGCCGCTGATCGACCCCAAGAACACCACCCTGGTGAGCCTGGGCGTGGGCTGCGTGCTGTCGCTGGCGCTGGCCTGCTGGCTGACCCGCGAGAGCCCCGTGCAGGGCCTGCGCGAATCGCGCCGCCTGACCGACGCGCTGGGCTGGGCCCTGGTGCTGCCGCAGATGCTGGGCATGCTCGGCCTGGTGTTCTCCGATGCCGGCGTGGGCAAGGCCGTGGCGTACATCACCACCAGCTACATCAACATGGACATCCGCTTCGTGGCCTGTGCCGTGTACGTGATCGGCATGGCGCTGTTCACCATCATCATGGGCAACGGCTTCGCCGCCTTCCCCGTCATGACGGGCGGCGTGGGTGTGCCGATCCTGCTGGGCGTGTACCACGGCGACCCCGCCGTGATGGCCGCGATCGGCATGCTCTCGGGCTACTGCGGCACGCTGCTGACCCCGATGGCCGCCAACTTCAACATCGTGCCCGCCGCGCTGCTGGAGCTTCCGGACAAGAATGCGGTGATCCGCGCACAGGTGCCGACGGCCCTCGCGCTGCTCACCTGCAACGTGTTCCTGATGTACTTCCTGATGTTCCGATAGTCCGAAGAAAGGCCGCCCGTGTCCGACGCCGCCCCCCACACTGTGCTGCTCACCGGCTTCGAGCCCTTCGAGCGCGATCCGGTCAACCCCTCGTGGGAGGTGGCGCGGGCGCTCGACGGCTGGCAGCATGGGGACGCCACGGTGCGCTCCGTGCAGCTGCCCTGCGTGTTCGGCAAGGCCGCGCAGGCGCTCGACGCGGCGCTGGCGCAGTGGCGGCCCTCGCTGGTGATCTGCCTGGGCCTGGCCGGTGGCCGCGCCGAGGTGTCGCTGGAGCGCGTGGCCATCAACCTGGACGATGCGCGCATTGCCGACAACGCCGGGCAGCAGCCGGTGGACACCGCCGTGGTGCCGGGCGCCCCGGCGGCGTACTTTTCCACGCTGCCCATCAAGGCGATCGTGCGCGACCTGCGCGCCGAAGGGCTGCCGGCTGCGGTGTCCAACACCGCGGGCACCTTCGTGTGCAACCACATCTTCTACGCGCTGATGCACCGCCTGGCGCAGCAGGCCGCGGGCGCCGCCACGCTGCCGGGCACCGCGGCGCCTGCG
>NZ_BAAJYR010000213.1:0-5894 GCF_057546605.1 Acidovorax sp. KPB24-03
CCCCACGCTCGCGGCGCTGGGCGCGGCGCCGCCGGCGGACGTGCTGTTCGCCGTGCACCGGCTGGCCGAGGACGCGGCCCTGCGCGACCAGCACGGCATCAGCCGCCGCAACGTGTTCCCGCTGCGCCCGGTGATCGACGGTCAAGTGCTCGCCCAGGCGCCGCTGGCAGCGCTGCAGCGCCAATGGTCCGATCCGTCGCGGCCGCCGCTGCAGGTGCTGGTGGGCAGCAATGCCGAGGAGATGCGCCTGTACCACGTGCCGGGTGGCGCCATCGACCGCGTGACCGATGAACAGGTCACGGCCTTCATGCGGGACACGGGCCTGCCGCCCGCGGCGCGCCAGGCCTATGCGGCCCTGCCCGCGTGCGACGGTGGCGCCCATGCCGGCGAGATGCTGTGCGCCATGCAGTCCGACTATTACTACCGCGTGCCGGCGCGCCGCATCGCGGCCCTCGCCGTCGCGAACCGGCTGCCGGTGCACCGGTACGAGCTGGAATGGCGCTCGCCGCAGTGCAGCGGGCAACTGGGCGCCGCGCACGGGGTGGACCTGCCGTTCGTCTTCGATCGCCTGGCCACGTCCACCGGGCGCGAGTTGACCGGCGATGCCCCGCCGCAGCCGCTGGCCGATGCCATGCACGGTGCGTGGGCGGACTTCGTGGTGCAGGGCGACCCCGGCTGGCCGGAGCACGGCCCCGGAACGCCCTGGATGCAGTTCTTCGACGACCTGGGCTGGTGCGGCCCGGCGCCGGCCTCCGCCACACTGGACGCGTGGGACGGCGTGCTTTGAACTGAACGGATCCCGGGCGGCCCGCTAGTCGCCAAACTGGTGCATCTGGCTTGTATACCAGTTGGCACGGAACCTGCGTAGTTCCGTGGCAATGACCAGTGCCACCGAAATCAGCAACCGCATCATCGAAGCCGTGATGGCCCAGAAGCTCGCCCCCGGCGCGCGCCTGGGGGAGCAGCAACTCGCCATGCTGTTCGACTGCAGCCGCACCATCGTGCGCGAGGCGCTCACGCGGCTGTCCACGCGCGGCATCGTTACCGTCAGCGCGCGCCGTGGCTGGTACGTGATCGAGCCCTCCGAGGACGAAGCGCGCGAGGCCTTCGAGGCGCGCCGCGTCATCGAACTGGGCCTGCTGCACCAGCTGAAGACGGTGGACAAGGCCGCGGTGCGCAAGCTGCGGGCCCACCTGCAGCGCGAGAAGGCGGCCCTGGCGGGCAGTGACGTGGGCGCGCGCAGCTTCCTGCTGGGCGACTTCCATGTGTGCCTGGCCGAGTGCCTGGGCAACGGCCTGCTGGCCGACACGCTGCGCGACTTCACCGCGCGCACCACGCTCATCGCCATGCTGTACCAGTCGTCGCACGACGCGGCGCAATCGTGCGAAGACCACGTGCGCATCGTCGAGGCACTGGAGGCGGGCGACATTGCCCGCGCCGAATCGCTGATGGCCGAGCACATCGGCTCGGTGCAGTCCGCCCTGCGGCTGCAGGCCAGCGCCGATCCGCTCGAACACCTGCGCAGCGCGCTGGCGCCCGTGCGCGCCGGCGCCGCCAGTGGCCCGGCCGCCCCTTCCGCTTCCCCTTCCCCCGCCGCGTCCCCAGGCGACGCATCCACCTACCTAGGAGCCTTGCTATGACCTTCGCCACCCGCTTTCTCTCCCGCCGCCTGGCCCTGGGCCTCGTGGCCGCCGCCGGCCTCGTGTGCGCCGTGGCGCCCGCACAGGCGCAGACCGCGCTGGACGACATCCTGAAGTCCAAGACCATCAAGATCGCCATCCCCACCGACTACCCGCCCTACGGCTTCGTCGGCACCGACCTCAAGCCCCAGGGCCTGGACATCGACATGGCCGAGCTCATCGCCGCCAAGCTGGGCGTGAAGGTGGAACTGGTCGCGGTCACCAGCGCCAACCGCATCGCCTACCTGCAGACCAAGAAGGCCGACCTCGTCATCTCCACGCTGGGCAAGAACCCCGAGCGCGAGAAGGTCATCGACTTCACCTCGGCCTATGCACCCTTCTACCAGGCCGTGTTCGGGCCCAAGTCCCTCACGGCCAAGGCCTGGAGCGACCTGGCCGGCAAGAGCGTGGCGGTCACGCGCGGCGCCATGGAAGACCAGGAACTCGCCAAGGTCGCCCCGCCCAGCATCGACGTGAAGCGCTTCGAGGACAACAACGCCACCATCGCCGCCTTCGTGGCCGGCCAGACGCAGTTCGTGGCCACCAGCGCCTCGGTGGCGGGCAACATGATGCAGAAGAACCCGCAGCTGCAGGCCGAGTACAAGCTGCTGCTCAAGGACAGCCCGTGCTTCATCGGCCTGCCCAAGGGCGAGGCCGCGCTGATGGCCAAGGTCAATGAAATCATCGCCGGCGCCAAGAAGAGCGGCGAGCTGGACACCATGGCCAAGAAGTGGCTGGGCCGCCCCGCCGGCGACCTGCCGGTCTGAGCCCCTTCGCGCCGCCCGCATCCTCTGACCCGTTGACCTGATCGGCTGCCCATGCGCATCGAGTTCGACTTCATGGCCGTGCTGTCGCAGTGGCCGCTGCTGGCCACGGGCGTGGCCTGGACCCTGGCCCTCACGGCCGTGGCGACCGTGGTGGGCATGGCGGTGGGCATCGCCTGCGCCTGGGCACGGTCCCAGGGGCCGGCGGCGCTGCGCTGGCCCGTGGCGGCCTATGTGGAGCTGGTCCGCAACACGCCCTTCATCGTGCAGCTGTTCTTCATCTTCTTCGGGTTGCCCGCCGCGGGCCTGAAGCTCTCGCCGGAGGCGGCCTCGTTCATCGCCATGGTGATGAACCTGGGGGCCTACTCGACCGAGATCGTCCGCGCCGGCATCCAGGCCACGCCGCGCGGCCAGATCGAGGCGGCGGTGAGCCTGGCGCTGTCGCGGGTGCAGGTCTTCACGCGCGTGGTGCTGCCGCCCGCGCTCAAGAAGGTGTGGCCGGCCATGGTGAGCCAGATCGTCATCGTGATGCTGGGCTCGGCGGTGTGCAGCCAGATCTCGGTGCAGGACCTGAGCTACGCCGCCAACCTGATCCAGAGCCGCAACTTCCGCGCCTTCGAATCGTTCATCGTGGCCACGGGCATCTACCTCGTGCTCTCGATCGCGCTGCGCCGGCTGCTGCACTGGGCGGGCCCGCGCTTTCTCTTCGGCCGCTGAGCCATGGCCCGGGCATTTTTCTAGGAACGCGAGATGGTCGACTTCACCTTCTGGGACATCCTGCGCAACCTGCTGCTGGCCGCGCGCTGGACCGTCGTGCTTTCGCTGATCGCCTTCGTCGGCGGCGGCCTGGTGGGCGGGCTGCTGCTCGTGGCCCGGCTCACCGGCGGCCGCGTGGCCGAGCGTGCCGTGGGCGTTTACGTGCAGGTCTTTCAGGGCACGCCGCTGCTGATGCAGTTGTTCCTGTCTTACTTCGGCCTGGCGCTGCTCGGGCTCAACGTGTCGGCCTGGACCTCGGCCGCCGTGGCGCTCACGCTCTACACCAGCGCCTTCCTGGTGGAGATCTGGCGCGGCTGCGTGGCCGCCGTGCCCAAGGGCCAGTGGGAGGCCTCGGGCAGCCTGGCCCTGTCGTTCGGCGAGCAGATGCGCCACGTGATCCTGCCGCAGGCCGTGCGCATCGCCACGGCGCCCACGGTGGGCTTTCTGGTGCAGGTGGTCAAGGGCACGGCGCTGGCCTCGGTGATCGGCTTCGTGGAGCTGACCAAGGCCGGGGGAATGATCGCCAACACCACCTTCAAGCCGTTCGCCGTCTTCGCCTGCGTGGCGCTCGTCTATTTCGCGCTGTGCTTTCCCGTGAGCCTGTATGCGCAACACCTCGAAAGGAAGTTCCATGGCCGCCGCTGAAACCCTGGCCGACGCGCCTGCCGTGTCCGCACCGCCGGGCCGCCCCATCGTGCAGGTCACCGCGCTGCGCAAGTCCTACGGCACCAACGAGGTGCTCAAGGGCATCGACCTCACGGTGCAGCCCGGCGAGGTGATCGCCATCATCGGCAAGAGCGGCTCGGGCAAGAGCACGCTGCTGCGCTGCATCAACGGCCTGGAAACCTTCCAGGACGGCGCACTCACGGTGGACGGCAAGCCGCTGCTGCACGACAGCGCCATGGCCATGCGCGAGCTGCGCCAGCGCGTGGGCATGATCTTCCAGAACTTCAATCTCTTTCCGCACCTCTCGGTGGGCCGCAACGTCATGCTGGCGCCCACGCTGGTCAAGCAGCGCTCGCAAAAGGACGCGGCCGCACAGGCGGCCCGGCTGCTGCAGCGCGTGGGCCTGGGTGAGAAATTCGACGCCATGCCCGACCAGCTGTCGGGCGGGCAGCAGCAGCGCGTGGCCATCGCCCGCGCGTTGGCCATGGAGCCGGCCGTGCTCCTGTGCGACGAGATCACCTCGGCCCTCGACCCCGAACTGGTGGGCGAGGTGCTGCGCGTCGTGGAGTCGCTGGCCCGCGAGGGCATGACCCTGCTGATGGTCACGCACGAAATGGCCTTCGCCCGCAAGGTGAGCAACCGCGTGATCTTCATGCACCAGGGCCGCGTGCACGAGATGGGCCCGCCGCAGGATCTGTTCGGCAACCCGCAGACGCCGGAACTGCGGCAGTTCCTGTCCTCGCTCAAGGATTGAGCTGCCTTCCCCGGTGGCCCCCATGGCGGCGGGCCGTCCGTGCCCGCGCACGCATCAAGGCCCGCATGCCTCCTCAGCATGCGGGCCCGTCGGGGTGGAGTGGAGTTCGTGTGGTAGTTGCTCCGGGCGGCGTCAGGAGTGGGCGCCGGCCTCGAATTCCGAGCGCGACAGGGCACCGTTATGGTCCTTGTCGAGCTCCTTGAAACGGTTGCCGATGGCGGGCAGGCGAGCGGCCTCTGCCAGGGTCAGTTGTCCGTTCTTGTCGCTGTCAACGCGATCGAATGCGCTGGAAGTTTGTGCGGCGGGCTGCGAGCCGCCGAAGGTGGCGCCCTTGGCACCGGGATGCAGGCCCATGGAGGTGCCCGACGCGGTCTGGGGAGGTTGGTTGGACGGGGAGGTGAGGGTCGGGGAAGGTGTTTGTGCATGCACTGCGGCACCTCCCAGGGTGATCGCCGCGAACAGCATCACGCTGCGGCTGTCGAAAGGAAGGGTGCGTCGTTGCTGAGCTGCCATGGGTTCACGCTCCGTGAAAGTTGAACAGGATTGCATTGCACCGCAACCTGCGGTGCCCGGCCAGTGATTTTGCCCGCTGTTGCCCTGATACACATTTGCCTGCCGGTTGTAACGCACAATGCCCGCGGCCGCCTCCAGCGCGGCTTGCAACGCACAAGGAGCAGCCCATGGGCAACCGACTGACACAGATCGCCACGCGCACCGGAGACGACGGCACCACGGGCCTGGGCGACAACACCCGCGTCTCCAAGGACAGCCCGCGCCCGCATGCCATGGGCGATGTGGACGAACTCAATTCGCACATCGGCCTGCTGCTGTGCGAGCCGTTGCCGGCCGAGGTGCGCACGCTGCTGTCGGACGTGCAGCACCAGCTGTTCAATCTGGGCGGCGAGCTGTCCATCCCCGGCTTCGAGCTGCTCAAGGACGAGGCGCTCGCGCAGCTCGACGAAGCCCTGGCCACCCACAATGCAGCGCTGCCGCGGCTGGCCGAATTCATCCTGCCCGCCGGCACGCGCGCCGCGGCGCAGGCCCATGTGTGCCGCACCGTCGCCCGCCGCGCCGAGCGCGCGGTGGTGGCGCTTGGCGCGGCCGAGCCGGTGCGCGATGCGCCGCGGCGCTACCTCAACCGGCTGTCGGACCTGATGTTCGTGCTGGCGCGCGTGCTCAACCGCCTGGATGGCGGCGACGATGTGTACTGGAAGAGCGAGCGCATGGCGCGTGCGGAGTCCGGCGCGGCCTGACTGGCACCGCCGCCGGCCTGAA
>NZ_BAAJYR010000214.1:0-5856 GCF_057546605.1 Acidovorax sp. KPB24-03
GATGGACCAGGGGGCCCCCTGGTGCACCGCCTGCCCGGCCGCGCCGGCTGGGAGCTGCGCCTGGTCGTGCAGGGCGGACTGCGCATCCTGGACAAGGTGGAGGCGCTCGACGGCGACAGCCTGCACACCCGCCCGCGCCTGCGCCCGCTGGACTGGGCCCGCATGCTGGGCCGGGCCGTGGCGATGTAAGGCGAATTCATGCCCGGCAAGCGCGGCTTCAGTCGCGGCTCTGTAGGCCGATAATCCAGGCATCGAATCGGCCTTCAGCACAATGATTACTAGGGCATGACGCTATATTTTTTGTAGCGATCGATTTTGATTGAGCCGGTAAGGCACAGGCCTCGCGCAAGGCCGCCCCGGGATAGCGAGCATGCCCGGCCCCCGCCAGCCGGTTAGCCTGCGCGCCCCACAGCCCTCATTGCCCGCCATGTCCGTCAGCGTTTTTCGACCTGTTCAAGATCGGTATCGGCCCGTCCAGCTCCCACACCGTCGGCCCCATGATCGCGGCGCGGCAGTTCGCCGTCGCCCTGCGCGATTGCATGGGCCTGGCGCCCGTGCACCGCGTGGTGGTGGAGCTGTTCGGCTCGCTGGCCGCCACCGGCATCGGCCACGGCACCGACCGCGCCGTGCTGCTGGGCCTGGCCGGGCACGAGCCCGACCGCATCGACCCGGACCGGATCGGCCCCACGGTTGAAGCGATCCGCACGGGCGGCCACATCGACCTGCTGGGCACGCACCGCATCGCCTTCATCGAAAAGGAGCACCTGCTGTTCCGACGCAAGAGCCTGCCGTTTCACCCCAACGGCCTGAGCCTGCATGCCCATGGGGCGCAGGGCGAACTGCTGCTCACGCGCACCTACTACTCGGTGGGCGGCGGCTTCGTGGTGGACGAAGGCGGCCAGCGGGTGCTCAACAGCGTCGAGGCCCTGGACCAGGGCGCAGCAGGTTCCGGCATGGGACTGCTGCACCCCTACCGCACCGCCGCCGAACTGCTGGCCCAATGCGCCGCCACCGGGCAGAGCATCGCCGCCGTCACGCCGGCCAACGAAGGGCACTGGCACAGCCGCGCGCACGTGCGCCAGCGACTGCTGCAGATCTGGCAGACCATGGCCGGCGCCGTGCAGCGCGGCTGCGCCAGCCACGGCAGCCTGCCCGGCCCTATGCGGCTGCAGCGCCGCGCGGGCCAGCTGCACCAGACGCTGTCCGGCCGCGCCGAAGAGGCGCTGCGCGATCCGCTGTCGATGCTGGACTGGATCAACCTCTACGCCATGGCCGTCAACGAGGAGAACGCGGCGGGCGGGCGCGTCGTGACCGCGCCCACCAACGGCGCGGCCGGCGTGATCCCGGCGGTGCTGCACTACTACGTGAAGTTCGTGCCCGGCGCCGACGAGGACGGCATCGCCGACTTCCTGCTCACGGCCGGTGCCATCGGCATCATCTACAAGGAAAACGCATCGCTCTCGGGTGCCGAGGTGGGCTGCCAGGGCGAGGTGGGCGTGGCCTGCTCGATGGCGGCCGGCGCGCTGGCGGCGGTGATGGGCGGCACGCCCGCGCAGGTGGAGAACGCGGCCGAGATCGGCATGGAGCACAACCTGGGCATGACGTGCGACCCGGTGGGCGGGCTGGTGCAGATCCCCTGCATCGAGCGCAACGCGATGGGCGCGATCAAGGCCATCAACGCCGCGCGCATGGCCCTGCGCGGCAACGGCACGCACATGGTCTCGCTCGATCAGGTCATCAAGACCATGATGCAGACCGGTGCCGACATGAAGAGCAAATACAAGGAAACCTCGCGCGGCGGGCTGGCGGTGAACGTGGTCGAGTGCTGAGTGAGGGCGCCCAACCCGGGGCTGCGCCGTCGCCGGTGTGGTGAATAAGACGCACCTGCACGCGGGGGCGCGGGCAGGCTCTGCCTTTTTTCGTTACACGCACATACACTTTGCGGTTTTCGCCCGTGCGGGCGCCGGCGCATCCGCCGCCCCTTCATCCGCCTTTTCGCCTCCACCCATGCATTTCCTTTCTCGACTGCGCCCCTGGGCGCTCATGGCGGCCCTGGCCGCGTTCGGCAGCGCTGCCCCCGCGTGGGCGGAAGACACCCTGGCGCGCATCGCCAGCTCGGGCGAGCTGAAGCTGGGCCACCGCGAAAAGTCCCTGCCGTTTTCGTTCAAGGACGCCAACGGCGCGGTGAAGGGCTACACGGTGGACGTGTGCCTGCAGATCTTCGACGAGATCAAGAAGGAACTCAAACGCCCCGACCTGCGCGTGCACTACCTGCTGGTGGACGGCAAGAACCGCATCAGCGACGTGAAGGACGGCGTGGTGGACCTGGAGTGCGGCGGCACCGCCAACACGGCCGCGCGGCAAAAGGAGATCGCGTTCAGCCACCACATCTTCGTGGCGACCTCTTCGTTCCTAGTGCGCAAGAACTCGGGCATCAAGACACTGGACGACCTGCAGGGCAAGAAGATCGCCGTGCAGGGCAAGACCACCAACGAAGGGCTGCTGCGCGCCAACGAGCGCACCTACAACCGCCACTTCAACTACGTGCTGGCCGACAGCACGATCGACGTGGTGGGCGCGCTGGTCAAGGGCGAGGCCGATGCCGCCTTCGCCGACGATGCGGGCATCTGGATTCCGCTCACCCGCCTGGGCAAGAACGTGGACGACTACCAGTTCCTGGAAAAGCGCCTGTCGCTGGAGCCCTACAGCATCGGCCTGCGCAAGGACGATCCCAAGTTCAAGGAACTGGTGGACCGCGTGACGCGCCGCATGATCCAGGGCGGCGAGATGGCCGCGCTGTACAAGAAGTGGTTCAGCGTGGAGCAGCAAGGCATGCTCCCAATGAGCATGTTCATGAAAGAGGCGCTGCGCCGGCCGAGCGACATGGGTGTGGAGCAGATCGCCTTCTGAGGCCCGCCCGCCACCATGGCGGCAGGCAGTGGGGGCCCGGAGCCGATGGCCCCCGGTCCACCGGCTTACATGTAGCCTTGGTCGATCGCCTCTTGGTGTTCTCGCAACTCTTTTTCCTTGCGCTCCCGAATTTCTTCTGGCGTGCTGGGAGTCGAGTACAGCATTGACGACAGCCCCTGGCTGTCGAACGCTTCTTCGATGTCCTTGGCCACGCTTTGCAGGGCGTCCAGCTTGCGGAAAGACTGGCCGAGGTCCATCTTCGCCATCTGGCTGAGTGAGGCATGCAGCTTGGGATCGGCATAGCGCAGGCCGACCATCTCGTCGCTGGCGAGCAATTGCTTGAGCTGGGCCTGGCTCTTGATGATCGCATCGCGCTGACCCGACAGTTCGTCGAACTCCTGAGCGGTCTTGAAGGTACTCACCATCTTCGCGCCGCTTCGGCGCATCGTGCCCTCCAGATCGAAGGCCATGCCCGTCTGATCGACCTTGGTGAACTTGCCGGACAGGTCCGCCAGTTTCTCCAGCATCGGAAGGTTGGCCGTCAGTGCCTGGCTCACATGGTGCACCACAGGAATGTTCATCCTCGCCATTTCGTTGCGAAGGGCGTTGTGTTCACGGACCGCTGCCTTTTTCTGAGCGGACAGGGTCTCATACCGTGCGTTCAGCGCGTCGTACTCCTTGTCGGACATGGCATCGGTCGCGTTGTCCAACGCCGTGTCCACCTGATGGTGCTCCCTGATCACGGCCTCCATGCGGGCCTTGGCCTCCAGGTATTTCGCCTTGACCTCCCGGGTTCCGCGGATGAACTGCAATTTGGGCTGGGCCGTATCGGCTTCCGAGGACTGGGGCCTGGTCCGCCCGAAACTCGCAGAGGTGGCTGCCTGCTGAGGCCTTGCAGCTTGCGCCGTGCTCGTCGGACGGGTGGGGCTTGCAGGGGTCGTGGGACGCGAAGGACTCGTCGGGGTCGAGGGGCGCGAAGGACTCGTCGGGGTCGAGGGGCGCGACGGGCTCGTGGGGCGTGAGGGGCTCGACGGGCTCGAAGAGCCCGAGGAACTGGTGGAGCTCCAGGAGCTGAGGGAGCTCGAAGAATTGGAGGAACCCCAGGAGCTCAGCGAGCTGAGGGAGCTGGACGAACCGGTGGGGCGCATCGACGTGCGGTGCACTCCCGGCTGGGAAGCAGGTGCATTGCTGCGCCCATCGCCGAACATCTTCAAGCCCGCGGGCCCGGGCTGCTGTTTCCGCGGAGAAGTCGCGGCAGCCGTGGCGTGCTGGTAACTTGGGGTCTGCACACGCTGCTGCTGTTGGCCAGCGAGGCCAGCCTGCTGGTTGCCCGGCCGGAACGACTGCAGGTTGGCCCGGGGCTGTTGCGACTGCGAGCCTTGCGGACGGGCGGCCGCGCCATTGTTACGCGAACTCAATTTGGAGAACACGGTGTCCTGCTGCGGCCGGGACTGCGCGGCACCCGATGGGGTCTTGGCCTGACCCGTCGTTTTCGACGCCACCTCCTTGACGAAGCGGTTGCCCGCCGATAAGACCTTGGAAGCGAACTTGGAACTGAGGGACATGGAAAAACCTTTCGAGGCGGTCGCTCGCCGTGCCTCGCATCGGGAAATCGCCGCTTGAAATGCACTGTAGGCAGGCTCTGTTCGAGCACGGCACGGCCACCCGAAAGCGCGAGCAGGAATGCGAAGGCACCCTCCCCTGCCCTGGCCGCAGGCCGGCCCCTGCCCCGAGCCAGCCCGGTTCGCCGCCGAGCCCGGGCGCCCATGGGAGAATCGCGCCCCATGACACCGGAACAGTACGTCCAGCAAAAAGCCGCCGCCTCGGGCAGCAGCTTCTATTACGCCTTTCTGTTCCTGCCCGCGCCACGGCGCGCCGCCATCACGGCCTTCTATGGTTTTTGCCGCGAGGTCGACGATGTGGTGGACGAAGTCTCGGATGCCGGCGTGGCCCGCACCAAGCTGGCCTGGTGGCAGGCCGAGGTGGCCCAGTCCTTCGCCGGTCGTGCCACGCACCCGGTGATGCAGGCGCTGATGCCGCACGTGGCGGCCTACGGCATCGAGGAGCGCCACCTGCAGGCCGTGATCGACGGCTGCCAGATGGACCTGGAGCAGACGCGCTACCTCGACTTTCCCGGCCTGTCGCGCTATTGCCAGCTGGTGGCGGGCGTGGTGGGCGAGGTGGCGGCGCGCATCTTCGGGCAGACCGACGACCGCACCACCGAATACGCGCACACCCTGGGCCTGGCATTTCAGCTCACCAACATCATCCGCGACGTGGGTGAGGACGCGATGATGGGCCGCATCTACCTGCCCGTGGCCGAGCTGCAGCAGTTCGACGTGAAGGCGCACGAGATCCTCAAGCGCCAGTATTCCGAGCGGTTCACCGCGCTGATGCGCTTTCAGGCCGAGCGCGCGCACCGGCTCTACGACGAAGCGCTCGCCCTGCTGCCCACGGGCGACCGGCGCGCCCAGAAGCCCGGGCTGATGATGGCCAGCATCTACCGCACCCTGCTGCGCGAGATCGAGCACGACGGCTTCCAGGTGCTGCACCAGCGGGTGAGCCTGACGCCGCTGCGCAAGCTGTGGCTGGCCTGGAAGGTGCAGGCCCTCGGCCGCCTCTGAGCCGGCTTTCTTCCATGCAACGTGTTGCCATCATCGGGGGCGGCTGGGCCGGCATGGCGGCGGCGGTGGCCGCCGCGCAGGCGGGGCACAGCGTGACCGTGTTCGAGGCCACCCGCGTGCTGGGCGGCCGCGCGCGCGCCCTGCCCGCCACCGATGCGCCCGGTACACCGGGCGCACCGCCGCCCCTGGACAACGGCCAGCACATCCTGATCGGCGCCTACACGGAGTGCCTGCACCTCATGGCGCAGGTGGGCGTGGATCCGGACGCGGCCCTGCTGCGCCTGCCGCTGTCGCTGCGCTTCGCCGATGGCAAAGGCTCCGC
>NZ_BAAJYR010000215.1:0-5845 GCF_057546605.1 Acidovorax sp. KPB24-03
CAGGGTCACGGCCGGTTCGCCGGGCGGCACGCCGCAGCGCCGCTGGCCCACGTCGATTTCCACGAACACATCGATGCCCGCATCGCTGGCGGTGACGGCCATGGCCTCGGCCAGGCGCTCGATGCCTTCCTCGCTGTCCACCGCCAGGGCCAGGCGCCCGCCGCGCAGGCCGAGCTGGTGCGCCAGGCGCGCCACGCGCAGCAGCTTGGCGGCGGCGATGACCTGGTTGCTGATGTACAGGTCGTTCACGCCGGCGGCGGCCAGCGCCTCGGCTCGCTCACCTTCTGCACGCAGGCGCCCGTGGCACCGGCCTGCTGCAACAGCAGGGCGAGCTCGGCGCTCTTGTGCATCTTGGCATGGGGCCGCCAGCGCACCTGGTGCTTGCGCGCGAAGTCGGCCATGCGCTGGATGTTGCGCTCCATGGCGTCGAGATCGACGACGAGTGCGGGGGTGTCGATCAGGTCGACGCGCAGGCCGATGCTGGCGCGCAGGGATTCAGGAATGGGCTTCATCGCGCGTGGCGTCGTCCAGGTGCTGTGTGTCGGCCCAGCCGACCAGGGTGAGGCCGTCGCCGGTCCAGAGCAGGCGGTTGATGGCCGCGTTGGTGAGTTGCCAGGTGCGTGGGGCCTGCAGTTCCTGGCCGGTGGCGGCGCGGTACAGCACGTCCATCACGCCGCCGTGGGCGACCAGCACCACGAGTTCGCCGGGGTGGCGCTGCGCCAGCTGGTGGGTGGTGCCAAGGATGCGCTCGCGGAACACGATCAGCGACTCGCCCCCGTCGGGCACGAAGTGCGGATCGCGCTGGCGCCAACGGCGGGCCTCCTCGGGCATTTCGGTCTCGATCTCGGCGAAGGTGCGGCCCTGCAGCTGGCCGAAGCTGCGCTCGCGCAGGCCGGGCTCGGCGACCAGCGGTGCGCCCGTGGTGTCGGCCACCGCCTGCGCGGTGGCATGGGCGCGCTGCAGGTCGCTGGCATAGATGGCGGCCACGGGCTCGCCGGCCAGGGCCTCGCCCACGCGGCGCGCCTGCCACAGGCCGGTGTGGTTGAGCGGAATGTCCAGATGGCCCTGGATGCGCGTGTCCACGTTCCAGGCGGTTTCTCCGTGGCGGATGGCGATGATGCGGGTGGCGTGCATGGCGGCGAGTTCGTCGATCAGGGGGCAGGCGGCGCCAGGGTGGTGCGCACCTGGCGCGGGCCCGCGGGGGGCTGCGGGAAACCGGTCAGGGCGGCGTCGAACAGGATGCCGAAGATGGCCGGGTCGCTGGTCCAGACGTCCTCGTGCACGGCGGAGGTCTCGTACACGATCTGCTGCGTGGCGGCGTCGCGCAGCACCAGGCTGGCCTCGCGGCGGTAGAGCGTGGGGGGGCGGTCCATCATCCAGCTGCCGCCCATGCCCCAGCCCCAGCGGCCGCCATGGCCCCCATAGCCGAGGCCCCAGCCCCAGCGGGGGTAGAACGGGTCGCCATAGTAGGGCCAGTAGGCCGGCGTGGCATAGCTTGCCTGCGCGCCGACCTGCAGCACGAGCCGGGCATTGGCGTCGTCGCGCTGCAGCCCCACGCGCGCCAGCGACTGCTGGGCCATGGCTTCGATGGGGGCGAACGATGCGGCCTGGGCCTGCTGCGAGGGCAGGCGCTCCAGTCGGTAGGTGGGCGGTGAGGGCAGGGCCGCCAGCGTCGAGTAGCTGTGCACCGCGCTGTCCACGGTGCGGGTGACGGCGCAGCCGCCGAGCATCAGGGCGGCCGTGGCCAGGGTGATGGAGAAAGCGCAGCGCAGGGTCTTCATGGGTGTCTCCGGAAAGGGGCCGTCATGGTGCGGTCAGCGCTGGGGCGAGGCGATGGGGCGTTCAGGACAGCTGGACCACCTGCACGCCGGGCAATCCGGGGGCGGCAGGGAAATCCTCGCGGTCGAACGCCTTGTCTCCGTCTTCGCTGGCGATGCCCGTCGCCTTCAGACCCTTGAAGTCGTGCAGTGTTCCATCGAGCAGGTGCGACGGCACGACGTTCTGCAGCGCGTTGAACATGTTTTCCACACGGCCGGGGAATTTCCGGTCCCATTCGCGCAGCATCTCGCCCACCTGCTTGCGCTGCAGGTTCTCCTGGCTGCCGCACAGGTTGCAGGGAATGATGGGGAAGTCGCGGTGCGCGGCCCAGCGCGCGGTGTCCTTCTCGGCCACGTAGGCCAGCGGGCGGATCACCACGTGTTTGCCGTCGTCGCTCACCAGCTTCGGGGGCATGGACTTGAGCTTGCCGCCGAAGAACATGTTGAGCAGCAGCGTCTGCAAAATGTCATCGCGGTGGTGGCCCAGGGCGATCTTGGTGCAGCCCAGTTCGTCGGCCACGCGGTACAGGATGCCGCGGCGCAGCCGGCTGCACAGGCTGCAGGTGGTCTTGCCTTCGGGGATGAGGCGCTTGACGATGCTGTAGGTGTCTTCGTTCTCGATGTGGAACGGCACGCCCTGCGAGGCCAGGTACTCGGGCAGCACGTGCTCGGGAAACCCCGGCTGCTTCTGGTCGAGGTTCACCGCCACGAGGTCGAAGTGGATGGGCGCGCGCGCCTTGAGCTTGAGCAGGATGTCCAGCAGGGCGTAGCTGTCCTTGCCGCCGGACATGCACACCATGACCTTGTCGCCCTCCTCGATCATCTGGTAGTCCACGATGGCCTTGCCCACCTCGCGGCACAGGCGCTTTTCCAGCTTGTGGGTTTCGCGCTCGATCTTCAGGCGGGCCGGCGCCGCAGCGGCCTCGGCGCTTGCCGCTGCATCGGGCGTGCCGAGGGGCTCGGGGGCGTCGGCGGTCCAGCCGGGCGTGGGGTCGTTGAGGATGGCATTCATGGGGTTCACCACTGTCCTGTCTCGCTGCGGATGGCCACTTCGCAGTCGTCAAAAATTTCCAATTTGGCGATCTTCACGCGCACGCCCAGCACGCCGGGCAGCAGCATGAGCCGGGCGCTGAGCTTGCCGATCAGCGTCTCCAGCAGGTTCACGTGCTCGGCCGTGCACTCGTCGATGATGATCTGGCGCACCTTGCGGTAGTCCAGCACGTGCAGGATGTCGTCGTCGCTCGGGTGCAGGGGTTGCGTGCCCAGGTGCAGCTCGGCATCGACCTGGATGGGCTGCGGCGTGGTCATCTCGTGCGCGAGGATGCCCAGGTTGGCGTCGAAGCGCAAACCGGTGAGCGTGAGGATCTGGGTGCCTGCGGCGTTGTACATGGGATATGGGAAGGAAAGGGGGAGGGCGGAGCCGGGCTGCGCTCACATCATCGAAAAGTCGCGCTCGAACCGCATCAGGTGCTGGCCGCCATCCACCAGCAGCGTGGTGCCGGTGATGGAGCGGTTTTCCAGCGCGAACTTCACGGTGGCGGCCACGTCGGCGGGCGTGGAAGACCGGCCCAGCGGGCTCAGCGCGTGCAGCTGGCGGAATTTCTCGCCTTCCAGCAGGTGGCTGGTGAGGGTGAGGCCCGGCGCCACCCCCACCACCCGCACCCGGGGCGCGAGGGCCAGCGACAGCATGGTGCCGGCCGCCTCCAGCGCTGCCTTGGAGAGGGTGTAGCTCAGGAAGTCGGGGTTCTGGTTCCAGAGCTTCTGGTCGAGCAGGTTGACCACGGCGCCGTGGATTTCGCCCTGGTCGCCCTCATCGCCCGCAGCGGCTGCGGCCCGCTGTTCCAGATGCGCATGCAGGCCCTGGGCCAGCAGCACGGGCGCCGCGGTGTTGCTGCGCAGGTGCTGCTCCAGCGTGGCAAACCCGAAGCTGGCGGCATCGTCGTGCTCGAAAAGCGAGGCACTGTTGACCACCGCATCCACCGCGCCGAAATGCTGCACCACGCGGGGCAGCAGGCTGCGCACGGCGGCCTCGTTCTGGAAATCGGCATCGAAATGGGCGCTGGCGCAAGAAAATCGCCGGCATGCTGCTACGGTTTCAATAGCATCCTGCTCGGAATGCCGATAGTGGACGGCCACCTGCCAGCCGCCGGCGGCCAGCGCGAGCGCGATGTCGCGGCCCAGGCGCTTGGCGGCGCCGGTCACCAGCACGGTGCGAGGACGGGAGGGGGAGGGCATCGGGGACAATCGGGACCGTGACGACGACAGAACCCCCAAGTTTAACGACCGCCCTGGCGGCCCACATTGGCCAGGCCATTGCGCAGGCCGGCGGCTGGATCGGTTTCGACCGCTTCATGGCCCTGGCCCTGTACACGCCCGGCCTGGGCTACTACGCCAACGACTCCACCAAGTTCGGCCTGCTGCCCGGGTCGGGCAGCGACTTCGTGACCGCGCCCGAGCTGAGCCCCCTGTTCGGCCAGACCCTGGCCGTGCAGGTGGGAGAGGCCCTCGCACGGACCGGAACGCACGAGCTGTGGGAGTTCGGCGCGGGCTCCGGCGCCCTGGCGTTGCAGCTGCTCGATGCCCTGGGCGAACGGGTGCAGCGCTACACCATCGTCGATCTGTCCGGCAGTCTGCGCGTGCGCCAGCAGGCGCTGCTGTCCCCGCATGCGCACAAGGTGCGTTGGGTGGATGCGCTGCCCGACCGCTTTGCGGGCGTGGTGGTGGGCAACGAGGTGCTGGACGCCATGCCGGTGAAGCTGCTGGCCCGCCACGGCGGGCAGGCGGGCGGCGTGTGGCATGAACGCGGCGTGGTGCTGCAGGGCGATGCCTTCGCCTGGGCCGACCGCCCCACCGATCTGCGCCCACCGATCGAAGTGGAAGGCCCGCAGGACTACCTGACCGAGATCCACCCGCAGGGCGAGGGCTTCATCCGCACCCTGGCCGACCGGCTGGAGCGCGGCGCAGCCTTCCTGCTGGACTACGGGTTCGGCGAGGCGGAGTACTACCACCCCCAGCGCCACATGGGCACGGTGATGTGCCACCAGGGGCACCTGGCCGACAGCGATCCGCTGGTGGCGGTGGGCCGCAAGGACATCACCGCGCACGTCAACTTCACGGCCATGGCATTGGCCGCGCAGGACGCGGGCCTGCAGGTGCTGGGCTACACCACGCAGGCGCACTTTCTCATCAACTGCGGGTTGGCCCAGCGCATGGTGGAGCTGCCCCTGCTCGAACGCGCCACGGCCGCCAAGCTGGTCATGGAGCACGAGATGGGCGAGCTGTTCAAGGTGCTGGCCCTGGGCGCGGGCGAACCGTGGGAGCCCGTGGGCTTTTCGCAAGGGGACCGATCCCACCGGCTGTGATGCGCTGTGCCGCCCTGAGCCCTTCGGGTGGGCGCCACCGATGACAGGGTGGTGTCAATTCAGCCGCAGGCCGCTGGCCGCATCGAACAGGTGCGCCTGCGCCGCCACGGGCCGCAACTGAAGCGCGTCGCCCGGCCGCACGTCGATGCGGTCGCGGAACGCCGCCAGGATGTCGTGCCGGCCATCGAGCCGCAGCGCCACCTGGGTTTCCGAGCCCGTGGGCTCCACCACGACGACCTGGGCCGGCAGGCCCGCGCCGCTGGTGTCCAGCGCGAAGTGCTCGGGCCGGGCCCCGTACAGCACGCTGTCGCCATGGCGCCCGCGGGGCGGGCGGGCCAGGGGCAGGCGCAAGCCGTCGTCGGTGACCACGCTGGCGTCGCCGTCCAGATGCAACCGGCCGGGAATGAAATTCATGGCCGGCGAGCCGATGAACCCCGCCACGAACGCATTGGCCGGCCGGTCGTACAGATCGAGGGGCGCACCCACCTGCTCGATCACCCCGTCCTTGAGCACCACGATGCGGTCGGCCAGGGTCATGGCCTCCACCTGGTCGTGCGTGACGTACACCGTGGTGGTGCCCAGGCGCTGGTGCAGCGCCTTGATTTCGGTGCGCACCTGCACGCGCAGCTTGGCATCGAGGTTGGACAGCGGCTCGTCGAACAGGAA
>NZ_BAAJYR010000216.1:0-5824 GCF_057546605.1 Acidovorax sp. KPB24-03
CCGGCCGGTGGATGCGTGCAGCCGGCGGTCAGCGCTGCGATCGCGGCCGCCGCCAGGCCGGTGCGGGCCGTGCGGGCGATGGCCGATGGGAAGTGGGGGCGGGGCGCGAAGGGCATCGGTTGTCTCCGACAGGAGGGGTGACTCCGGGCCGGGTGTGCGGGCTCAAACGGCAGGCGCCCGCACCGCGTTGCCCGCGTCGGCCCAGCCGAAGAATCGGCAGATCTCGCTGCGGCGCGCCAGGGCGTCCGCCCGGCCGAGGGCCATGAGTTCGCGCGTGTAGCCGGCCTCGAACAGCAGGTAGCTGGCCAGCGCGGCGCCGCGCACGTCCTGCATGTTGGAGGTCACGCCCAGGCCGCCCAGCAGCGTGCGGATGGGGCGGGGCAGCTCGCCCACGTAGCGGGCGGCCACCGCATCCAGGCGCTGCGAAGGCGCGATCACCAGCAGTTCCAGCGGGCGCAAGGGGCTGTGCGCGCGCACTTCGGGCGGGATGAGGGACAGCGTCTGGTTGATGCGCTGGGCGCGCTCCACATCCACCGACAGGGCGTCCAGGAAGATGTTGGACAGCGTGTGCCCGGCGATCTGCGCGAGCGACGGGTAGGCCGGCGCATCGCTGTGCAGCGCCTCGCCCGCCGGTTCGTGCATGCGGCCCGCGCCCACCACCAGGATGCGTTCGGCGCCCAGATGGATGGCCGGCGCGATCGGGGCGGACTGCCGCATCGATCCGTCGCCGAAGTATTCGGTGTGGCCGTCGATGCCCAGCGCCGTGGCGGGAAAGACGAACGGAATGGCCGACGACGCCAGCAGGTGATCGTGCGTGATGCGGTCGCGCGTGGCCTTGCGCTGCGAGCGCACCCAGGGCTGCTGCGCCTGCGCGGCCTCGAAGAAGGTCACGTGCTCGCCCGAGCTGTAGCTGGAGGCGGTGATGGCCAGCGCCTGCAGGTGCCCCTGGCGGATCAGCCGGGGCAGCCGCACCAGCGGCACCAGTTGCGTGAGCAGGCCGGTGAGCGGCGAGTTGTCCAGCAGCGAGCGCGGCCGCATGCGCCGCCAGCGCGCCAGCAGCCAGCCCAGCGACATCAGGGTGAGCCAGCCCGCGCCGCTGCGCATCACGCTCAGCGAATCGGCCCGGTACACCTGTTGCGCGTGGAAATTGCGCCACACGCGGGCGATGCGGCGCACGGCCCGGTCGAACTGGTCCGCCCCGCAGGCGAGGGCGGCCGCGTTGATGGCGCCGGCCGAGGTGCCGGTGATGATCGGAAACGGGTTGGGTTCGCGCCCCGCGCCGCACGCCATGCGCAGGTCGGAGATCGCCTCCAGCACGCCCACCTGGTAGGCCGCGCGGGCCCCGCCGCCGGTCAGCACCAGGCCGATGGGGCGGGGCGAGACGGGTTTGGCGGCGGGGGCTGCGGCGGAAGGGGGCATGGCGGGCCTCGGCGGATCGGTGGTCGTACCCGGCGTCGGATCACCGGGCGGTTGCGGTGCGGGGCGCCTTCAGCAGCAGGGCGGCCAGGGCCTCCCCCTCCATCAGCGTAATGCCGTGCTCGCGGGCATAGCCGCGGGCGTTATCGCTCACCGTGCCCTGCATCGCGATGTAGGTGCTGGCCGGCACGTCCTGCGCCCGGGCGGCCGCCTGCAGGTCGCGCAGCGGCTCGATGCCATGGGTGGCGGCCTTCCAGCGGCGTGCGCTCACCAGGGCGGTCTGGCCCGCTTTCTCCAGGTGGAAATCGGCCTGCAGGCCGGTGAGGCGGCGCACCGCGTAGCCCTCGGCCTGCCAGGCGCGCTCCAGCGCATCCGCAAAGGTGCGCCAGGGCATCTCCGCCGCCTGCCCCAGCACGGCCTGCACCCGCGCGCTGCTGGGCGCGCGCCACTGGCGCCAGGCGGCCAGGCAGCCCACGCCGAAGATCGGCAGGGCGCCCACCGCGGCGTACGGGGCGATGTGCGAGGGCAGAAGGGCGCCGCACACCAGCGCGATCAGACCGGCCACCGACCAACTGATCCACCAGGGCGAACGCAGCAGGATCGCGAACAGGGAGTTGGGGGCCATCTTGAATTTCACGGGAATCCTTGTACTGAACGGGTGGGCAGGCGTGGGCGGGCGCGGCAACGGTGCATTGTCCTCGGCCCTGCGGGGTTGGGAGATCAGGGAATAGACTACCGGCCCCTCAAGGAGTTATTGGCATGGCAGTCACAGAACAGGCGCTGTTGGCGGCGCTCGCGAGCGTAAGCGATCCGCACACCGGCAAGGATTTCGTCAGTGCGCGGGCGGTGCGCAACGTGCGCATCGCCGGTGGCGACGTGGCGTTCGACGTCGAGCTGGGCTACCCGGCCAAGAGCCTGGTGCCCGAACTGGAAAGCCAGTTGACCGCCGCGGCCCAGGCCGTCGCTGGCGTAGAGCAGGTGGCGGTGCGCATCACCAGCCAGGTCGTCGCGCATGCGGTGCAGCGCGGCGTGCAGTTGCTGCCGCAGGTCAAGAACATCATCGCCGTGGCCTCCGGCAAGGGCGGCGTGGGCAAGAGCACCACCGCCGCCAACCTGGCCCTGGCGCTCGCGGCCGAGGGCGCCAGCGTCGGCGTGCTGGATGCCGACATCTACGGCCCCAGCCAGCCCATGATGCTCGGCATCGAGGGCAAGCCCGAAAGCGCCGACGGCAAGACCATGGAGCCGATGCGCAATCACGGCGTGCAGGTGATGTCGATCGGGTTCCTGATCGATGCCGACCAGGCCATGATCTGGCGCGGCCCCATGGCCACCCAGGCGCTGGAGCAGCTGCTGCGGCAAACCCACTGGAAGGACCTGGACTACCTCATCGTGGACATGCCGCCCGGCACCGGCGACATCCAGCTCACGCTGAGCCAGCGCGTGCCCATTACCGGCGCGGTGATCGTCACCACGCCGCAGGACATCGCATTGCTGGATGCCAAGAAGGGTATCAAGATGTTCGAGAAGGTGGGCGTGCCCATCCTCGGGATCGTCGAGAACATGGCGGTGCACGTGTGCAGCCAGTGCGGCCACGCCGAGCACATCTTCGGCGAGGGCGGCGGCCAGCGCATGGCGGCGGAATACGGCATGGCCTACCTGGGCGCGCTGCCGCTGGACATGCAGATCCGCCTGCAGGCCGACACCGGCACCCCCACCGTGGTGGCCGACCCCGATGGCGAGGTGGCCCGCATCTACAAGAAGATGGCGCGCGACGTGGCGGTCAAGGTGGCGCAGCAGGCCAAGGACTTCTCGTCGAAATTCCCCACCATCTCCATCAGCAAGACCACCTGAGGCGGCCGCTGCCGGACGACCGGCGGCTTCGCCTGCACTGCTGTCCTTTCTGCTTCCTGACAGCGCGGAAAAACATGTCGCGTTGTGTGCAATGTGTCTTGACGTAGCTCAAGCAATGCGCTGACACTGGATCGAGAACCCGTGCCAGGGTGGCGCGCGGACGTCGAAAAAGAGCACAGCAGAGAGGAGTGGCATGTCATCCACACAACCCGGTTTTCTGGACAAGGAACGCATCATTGCCGGTCCCGGCTTCAACCGGTGGCTCGTTCCTCCGGCGGCCTTGGCGATCCACCTTTGCATCGGCATGGCTTACGGGTTCTCCGTGTTCTGGCTGCCGCTGTCCAAGGCCCTCTCCACGGCCGGCACCGGCGCTGCCTGCCCCAAGGACATGAGCTTCTTCGCGGAGCTGTTCGCCTCCGGCTGCGACTGGCGCGTGGCCACGCTGGGCTGGATGTACACCCTGTTTTTCGTGTTCCTGGGCTGCTCTGCCGCCATCTGGGGCGGCTGGCTGGAGCGCGCCGGTCCGCGCAAGGCGGGTGTCGTGTCCGCGGTGTGCTGGTGCGGCGGCATGCTGCTGTCGGCGCTGGGCATCCACCTGCACCAGTTCTGGCTGATGATCCTCGGCTCGGGCGTCATCGGCGGGATCGGCCTGGGGCTGGGCTACATCTCGCCGGTGTCCACGCTCATCAAATGGTTTCCCGACCGGCGGGGCATGGCGACCGGCATGGCCATCATGGGCTTCGGCGGCGGCGCGATGATCGGCTCGCCCCTCGCGGTGGACCTGATGAAGCGGTTTTCCACCCCCACCGACGTGGGCGTGATGCAGACCTTCGTGGTCATGGCGCTCCTGTACTTCGTCTTCATGATGGCCGGCGCCCTGGGCTACCGCGTGCCCGCCACGGGCTGGAAGCCGGCCGGCTGGACCCCGCCGCCGCCCAGCGCCAACACCATGATCACGCAGCGCCACGTGCACGTGAAGCGCGTCTGGGGCATTCCGCAGTTCTGGCTGGTCTGGGTGGTGCTGTGCATGAACGTGAGCGCGGGCATCGGCGTGATCGGCATGGCCTCGCCGATGCTGCAGGAGGTGTTCGGCGGCGCGCTCATCGGCGTGCCGCAGAAGTTCGGCGAACTCGACAAGGCGCAGCTGGCGGCCATCGCCGCCGTGGCTGGCGGCTTCACCGCGCTGCTGTCGCTGTTCAACATCGGCGGCCGGTTCTTCTGGGCCAGCCTGTCGGACAAGCTGGGCCGCAAGATGACCTACGTGGTGTTCTTCGTGCTGGGCGGCCTGCTGTACGCCAGCATCCCCAGCTCGGCCGGGGCCGGCAGCAAGCTGCTGTTCGTGGGCGCGTTCTGCATCATCCTGTCGATGTACGGCGGCGGTTTCGCCACGGTGCCGGCTTACCTGGCCGATCTGTTCGGCACGCAGTTCGTGGGTGCCATCCACGGCCGCCTGCTCACCGCCTGGGCCACCGCGGGCATCCTGGGCCCGGTGGTTGTCAACTACATGCGCGAATACCAGCTGGGCCTGGGCCTGCCGCGCGAGCAGGTCTACAACCAGACCATGTACATCCTGGTGGGCATGCTGGTCATCGGCCTGATCGCCAACCTGCTGGTGCGCCCGCTGGCCGACAAGTGGTTCATGACCGATGAAGAGCTGGCGCACGAGAAAAAGCTCGCGCACGAGAAATCGCTGGCGGCCGAGGTGGGTTCGGGCACCGGGGCCGGCAGCTCCACCAGCCCGGCACTGGTGGCGTTCGCCTGGGCTGCGGTGGGCATTCCCCTGGCCTGGGGCATCTACAAGACCCTGGTGAGCGCGGCCAAGTTCTTCCAGTAAGGGCTGGGCACCATGGTGCTGCCAGGCTCCCTTCACCGGCGGATCAACGCCGCCGCGGCACGGTTCGCCGCCGAGCACGCGGGCCGCTTCACGCTCGAGCCACCGCAGGGTGGCGCCGCTCAGGCGCCGCTGCTGCGTTGCGCCGGGCGCCTGCTGAACGGCGACTTTTCGGTGGCCGACCGCTTCACCGCGCAGACCGGCGTGCGCGCCACCGTGTTCGCCCGGCAGGGCAACGACTTCGTCCGCGTCGCCACTTCGGTGCGCAAGCAGGACGGCGAGCGCGCGGTGGGCACGTTGCTCGACCGCTCCCACCCGGCCTATGCCAACCTGCTGGCGGGGCGCGGCTATGCCGGCTACGCCACGGTGTTCGGCCGGCAGAACATGACCCGTTACGACCCGGTGCGCGATGCGTCCGGCCACGTGGTGGGCGTGCTCTACGTGGGCCTGGATGTCAGCGAGATTCCCGCTTTGAACCTGGCGGGCCGGCTGGCCCTGCTGGTGCTGGCGGTGCAGTACGCGCTGTGGGCGCTGGCCTGGCTGGTGCTGGCGCCACTGCCTGCCAGTTGGGTAGCGGTGGTGGCGGGCCTGCCGCTGCTGGCAGCGGCGGCGATCTACGGCATGGTGCAGCGCGGCATTGCCCGGCCGGTGGCGCAGGGCGCGCGGCGGCGCAGCGCATCGCCGCCGGCGACCTCACCACCCAGATGCATGTGGCCCGGCGCGACG
>NZ_BAAJYR010000217.1:0-5823 GCF_057546605.1 Acidovorax sp. KPB24-03
CAGGGCCCGCGTCGAACACGTCGTCGCTGCCCACGATGGCGCCGCTGTGCGTGTGCGCCGCCTCGTTGCCCGCCGGCTTGCGCCCGGCCTTGAGCACCACCACCGGCTTGGCGTTGGCCGCCGAGCGCAGCGCGCTCATGAAGCGGCGCGCGCTGGAGATGCCTTCCATGTACATCACGATGCTCTGCGTGCGCGCGTCGTTGGCCAGAAAGTCCAGCACCTGGGCGATGTCCACGTCGGTGTTCGGCCCCAGCGACACCACCGTGGAAAAGCCCACCGCGTTCTTGGTGCCCCAGTCCAGGATGGACGCGGTGAGCGCCCCCGACTGGCACACCAGCGCCAGCGACCCCTCCCGCGCCAGCGGCCCGGCCGCGCTGGCGTTGAGCTGCAGGTGCGGGCGCTGCAGGCCCAGCGAGTTGGGGCCCAGCAGGTGCATGCCCTCGCGCCGGGCGATGTGCTTGAGCCGCGCCGCCTGATCAGCGTCCATGCCGTGCGACATCACCAGCGCGGCGCGGCAGCCGATGCGCCCCGCCACCTCCAGCGCCGCCACCACATCCTCGGGCGGCAGCGCGATCAGGGCCAGGTCCGCGCGTGTCTGCGCCAGATCGGCCAGCGTGCCGCTGGTGTGGATGTCCAGGAACTGCAGCGTGCCGGTAAAGCGCTGCGCCCGCAGCGCGGTGTGCAGGGCACGGGCGCACGGCGTGAGCGACTCGGGCGCATCGGCCCGGCCGGCCAGCACCACGATGGAGCTGGGGGCGAAGAGCGGGGTGAGGTAGTGTTTTTCGATCATGGCAGGCAGGCAGCGGGCAAGCAGACAGGCAGGCAATCCATCGCATCGGTCGGCCAGGACGGACGAATGGGCGCCAGTGGCTGGCATTTTGCGGCATCGCGGCCACCGTGGGCGCCCCGGCGCCGCGCGATGTGCGCCGCCAGGCACGCGCCGTGGCTCCTGGCAGCCGTCAAACGGCCGTTACAGGTCCTCCGTGCGGTCCAGCCAGTCCGAGATGATCGCGTGCACCAGCCACAGCGTCTGGAACAGCATGGCCCCGGCGAACGCGGCGATCGCCACGCAGGCCAGAAAGCAGGCAAAAACGTCCAACAGGCCCAGCGTGACCTGCGCCGCCGCCCCGATGAGCGCCGAGACGATGGACGCAAAAATCAGGTTGCTCACATTGCGGACCTGCGCATAGCGCCGGATGCGCGGGTCGATCTTTTTTAGCTGCGCGAACAGCTCGCGGTAGCCCGGCGTGTCGAACACCGTCTCCTTGAACTTCACCACGATGAAGATCTTGAGCGATAGCAGGAAGCTGCCCGTGGTGAGCAGGCCCGTGAACAGGCTGGCCCGGATCTTCTCGCCATAGAACTGCATCGCCCCATCGGCGTCGGGCACCCCAAAGACCACACCGGCCACCACGGCGGCCGAGAACAGCAGCGCCTGGAGCACATACCGCCTCATCGCATCGGCATCTCGAAAATGTGGCGGTGCTCGCGGCACTGCCGCAGCAGCTCCTCGACCACCCAGGCGGTGGAAAAGCGTGTCACGTCCAGCTGGTCGAGCCTGGAAGCCAGCTGGTCATAGTCGTATTCGCCGAAATTTTCTGGGTTGTCCAAGATGGAAATCACTTTCTCGACGCCATGGGCATCCACCCCTTCGATGCGGCCGCGCTGGGGGCGCTCCGCCCTCACGCACGCCTGGATGGCCGACGCCAGCATTTTGCCGGGCGTGCCCGCCACGAAGGTGATCTTGCTCGCGCGGTTCTTGATGTAGGCCGTGTGGGCCTTGAACTGCGCCTGCGGCACCTCGGGCGTGGCGACCACGTATTCGAAACTCTTCACCTTCTCCAGTTCTTCGATCATGGACTGCAGCGCCTCTTGCCGCACCAGCACTTCCCAGGAGAAGCGGGGATTGTGCTCGCGCCGGATTTTGACGCGCCGCGCCTCGGTCAACTCACTGCCACCAGCCGCCGCGATTTCCTCGGCGATCGCCTGCTCCTTGTACTGGTTGAAATGGGTGCCAGCCAGGTGGCAGAAGGTGCTCACGCTGCAGGAGTGGTGGTAGTACTGGTACATGCCCGCCCCCGTGCGCTTGTGCAGCACGAAGAAGTTGAAATCCATCAGGCTGGCGTCGCGGCGCACCTGCGCCACGCGCACCAGGATGTTGGTGGGCGCCCGGACCAGTTCGCAATAGGTCTTGTGGTCCTTGACGGTGATGACCACGCCCACGTGGTAGTCGGGGTCCGCGGAATCGTTCAGGAAGAACAGGCGCTGCCCATCCGCGGGCGCGCTGGGATCGTAGCCCCGGGCGGAAAGGGCCTGCGCGAAGGTCTCCAGCGACAGGGGGCCCTGCGGTTGAAGGACAAACCGGAATCCCATGAATTTGACTCGCATTGCTTTGCCTCCTGAAGGGTTGCATGGCCAGCGTGTGTACCCCTTGGCAGGTGTGAGGCGGCGGGCGATGGATGCGGAGCCAAGGGGCGGGACAGTTGGCTTCGCGGTGGAGTGGAAAACGTGTCTCGGCCCGTGCATGGCCTGGGTTGGCCGAGGTACGGTGGGGTGTCTCACGCTGAGTTGGCCCATGTGCCACCCAGGTCATCAGCACGGCGCGAGGGACGGGAGAGAACTTGAAAGACTGTACTTAAAAACAGTGTTTCGGACAACCTGAAATCCCCGAGCGCCAGTGGAGGAATGAATCAGCGCGCAGCCAGTCGTCCCGGGCAACGCTGGAATCGGCGGGTCACGGCAGGCAGCCATCCGGCCACAAGCCGCCGTTCATTTGCCACAGTTGGACTTCCTTTGAATCTTGAATCTTGAATCTGGATGTGGCAAATGGGTGTCGTCCGCTGCAAACCAATCACCGCCCCGATCTGGGTCCGGATAGCCATTGCGCTCGTCCTGGCGTGCGCCTCGACCTTCGTGGCGCTTTGGGTGACATCGGGGGGTTTGGATCCCCAGAACAAAGGCATGCTGTTGGCCGCCATCCTGGTCGTTCCTTTGGCTCTGGCTGCAAAGCTGGATTGGCCGTCAGGCGCTTCCGTCGCGTTGGCGGGCGTGACCTACTTCCTGTTCTGGATGGGTGCGGTCTGGTGGGTGACGCATCCAAAGACAATGGACAGCGCGTGAACTGCGGGTGCCAAGACTTGGCGAACGCTGGTTGTGGTCAGTCCTCACAGCAGAAACTTGAAGCGAAAATGGAACGAGCCAAGAACGGTCGCAGAGTGGCAATAAGTCTTGTGTGCTGGCTCTTTTCCAGCGTTGGCGTGTTGATGTCGCTAACGATGATCGTGGGCTCATCGATGGTTGCCGTGATTGCCGATCCCGCTTCGGCATTCAGGGGAACGGAGTTCTACCTTGGAATGCAGCTGCCTTCGCTTGGTTGGCACTGATCGTGATGAACCTCGCCTGGCTGAGGGAAGAGCGAACGTCCCTGGCATCGGGCGTTCGCATGAAACCCTAATGACTCTATGTCCTCTCAATTCAGTTGCTGCCCTGAATTGCTTCTGATCTAAGGCGAGCTCCAACTGTGGCTTCGATGATCCTATCGCGCAACGTTTCAGCTTTGTCCTGCTTAGACACCAAAACGTCGAGATGCCGAGCTATCTGTTCGAGAGCTTTCTTTGTCCCAAAGCTGTCCTCAAGGAACTTAGACGCATCGGCTCGGCTTGCCGCCCCCGTGAGCTTCGCGACGATGTCAGCCAAATCTAGCCTTGCCTCAGGAGTAAGCTCCTCCCTCGAACGCCTGCGTAAGACTTTGATCTCGATCTCCGCCCCAGACTCACTAAGTCGAGCGAGTTCCTCTTCGGACATTCGATCGAGTGCGGCGGCTAGCCGCCGCAGGGCGGAGGCTGCGAGAGTCGATGAGGTGCTCATATGCCTCCCAGCAAGTTGGAGAACTCGCCGACGACCGCCTCTATCTCGTGGACGATGTCAGAGTGCGTGTTGTTCGTATATGCGTTGAGCACGACTGGCACGAGGTTCTGAGGTGCGTCGGCGAAGATGGTCTTGTTCTCACGGAAGTTGTTGTCCAGCGTTTTCACGCCGAGGCGCTTGGTCTGGGAGATGAATTGCCGTTGTGCCGAGATGGGCTGGCCGCTAGTGATTTGAATCATAGTAAAGATGACACCGAGGATATGGGGAGAGATTGAGTCCTCCTCGTCGGGACCCGCATATTCATTAAAGTCCTCGACAAGCTCTCTGACGCTGCGTTGCAGGTAGTCAATGCCCAACGTCGAAAGGTAGTCGGGCTTGGCGGGGATCAGGATGTGTTCGCTAGCAACGATCGCGTTCTTTGTGACGATGTTGAAGTTAGGCGGGCAGTCAATGAGGACGATGTCGTAGTCCGCGCTGTTGGCGATCGACGCCAGGGCCTGTCGAAGCTGCCCATGAACCTTCAGGTAGTTGCGCTTCGCCGCTGTCATATTGGCCCCGCCAAGTAGGAGGGCTAGGTCGAGATCGACGTTGATCAATCCGAGGTGCGAGCAGATCAGGTCAATCTTTCCTCCTTCGCCATTTGCAAGTCGTCTATTAACGGCCGGGGGAGTGATGATGAAGTCGTTCAATGCAGGCGGTTCTTGGCCTTGGCTAATCGCGTCGAACCAGGATTTAATTGTCTTGCCTGCCTTGTAATTCTCGTCCCAGTCGTCGGGGGTGACGAATGAGAAAGTGAGGCTGGCTTGGGCATCGGTGTCTATCAACAAGACCTTTTTCCCTCGCCAAGCCAACTCGCTAGCGATGTTTGAGGTGACTGTAGTCTTGCCGACGCCGCCCTTGTAGTTGATAACGGAAACAATGTGCATGGATTCTCCCTCGATTAATCGATGTAATAAACGAGTTGTACTCGCCCTCCGCGTTGCGCATGCATCTCGTCTGCTTAAGTAACCCCTTGTCGGCTGATCAACCAGCTATTGGAGTGACCTGCAGACGATTGCCCGCTGCATTGCTATTGTGCGCGCATTAGATAGTCGGAAAATAAGGGTTCGCGCCAGTCGGTAGATTCAACCCGCCGCCGTAGTGCATCGTTGTCAACAGCGCCGAACGGAATCGATTGGATAAGGCGTTCACGAGCCCCCAAGCTGCACCCGCAACATCTGCGCCACAGCCAGCGCCGTCGCCAACGCCGCCCCCCGGTGCGCGCTGGTAAACGCCACCGCCCTGCCCTGCACTTCCTCCAGCCTCGACCCATCCCCCACCAGCGCCTCCGCCACGGCGACCCCCTCGGCCATGTCCTTCACCCGCAGCGCCGCCCCCGCTTCGCACGCCAGCCATGCCGCCTCGGCAAAGTTGAACGTGTGCGGCCCCGTCACCACCGGGCAGCCGCAGGCCGCCGCCTCAATCAGGTTCTGGCCGCCCAGCGGCGCGTAGCTGCCGCCCAGCAGGGCCGCGTGCGAGAGGCCGTAGTACAGCGCCATCTCGCCCAGCGAGTCGCCCAGCCACACGTCGGCGGTGCCGGGTGCGGCGCCCCAGGTGCTGCGGGGCGACACGGTCAGGCCGGCGGCCTCGATCAGCTCCCGCACCTGGGCGAAGCGCTGGGGGTGGCGTGGCACCACCAGCCATTGCACGGGAAGGGCTGCTGCCGATGCCCCTGTGCTGGACACTCCTGAATTGATAGCAGAATGCCCTAGTGTTATTTGCGCTGGAGTCCGTTTTGACTGCAAGGCCTCCAGCCACATCGCTTCTTCGCCCTCGCGGCTGCTGGCCAATAGGACCACGCGGCGGCCGGTGGCGTCGCGCCATTCGCGGCCTTGCGCCAGTTGGGCGGCGTCGGGCACCACGTCGAACTTGAGGTTGCCGAACACGCCCTGCACGCGGGCGCCGGCCGCGCGCAGG
>NZ_BAAJYR010000218.1:0-5810 GCF_057546605.1 Acidovorax sp. KPB24-03
CGAACGCGGCGACGGGCGCCATGCCGTAGGCAAAGGCATCGCCGGAACTGGCGAGCATCTGGCGCAGCATGCCCACGGTCAGCAGGGCTTCCTCGGCCTCGGCGGCGAGCGGCATGCCCAGCGAGGCCGGGCCGCCACCGCCGCCCATGCCGCCAGGCATGCCGTACTGGCTGGGGTACGCGCCGGGATGGGGCGCGCCGTAGCTGCTCGCCGGGCCGCCGTAGCCGCCGCCGTGGCTGCTGGGGTAGGCGCCACCGTAGCCGGTGGCACGGCCCGTTGACTGGCCAGCCTGACCCGCCACCGCATAGCCCACCGGGACGATGCCGTTGTCGCGAAGGCTCTGGGCGGCGGTTTTGTAGACGGAGACGAGTTCGTCGCCCAGCACCTTGCGCATGTGGGCCATCCACACCTGGCGGACCTCGGCGGACACGCCCGTGTCGCCCACCACCTGCTGCAGGGCGCGGATGTAGTTCTCGGGGCGCAGGGGATTGCGCTCGGGCTGCACGCGCTGCAGGCCCTGCGCGGAGCTGACCAGGGTGTTGAGCTCGGCCAGCGTGGCCTCGGTGGCATGCACCGCGATCTGCTGGGCCCGCGACAGCTCGACCTGGGCCAGCACCTCGGACTCGTCCATGAGCGACAGCTCGCCGAAGTCCATGCCCGTTTCGTCGCCCGGACGCGCGCGCGGGTTGGAGGGGCCTTCGGCGAACACCTCCAGCAAGGCCATGGGGTAGGCCTTGGCCAGGGCGTCCTCGTGCTGCTTGATCAGCCGCAGCGCATCGGCCAGCAGCGTGCGCTGCTGGATGTTGCGCTCGGTGGACTCATCGCTGGCCAACGCCCCCTGGGTCACGCTGGTCAGCCGTCCCATCAACGCCTCGCCCTGCCGCACCGCGTTGACGACGCAGGCACGAAAGACCGTTCTGGACCGGGACGCGGGCAGGGACATGGTGGCGGGCGAGGAAAAGCGGCAGCAGCGACGATCCTAACGGGTTGTTGCTTACTTGAGTGCCTTGTAACGCATGCGCTTGGGCTTTGCGCCCTCTTCGCCCAGGCGTTTTTTTCTTGTCGGCTTCGTATTCCTGATAGTTTCCGTCAAAGAACACCCACTGGCTGTCGCCTTCCGCGGCCAGGATGTGCGTGGCGATCCGGTCCAGGAACCAGCGGTCATGGCTGATCACCAGCACGGTGCCGGCGTATTCCAGCAGCGCGTCTTCCAGGGCGCGGAGGGTTTCCACGTCCAGGTCGTTGGAGGGCTCGTCCAGCAGCAGGACGTTGCCGCCCGCGATCAGCGTCTTGGCCAGGTGCAGGCGCCCGCGTTCGCCCCCCGACAGGCTGCCGACCTTCTTTTGCTGGTCCGAGCCGTTGAAGTTGAAGCGGCCCGCGTAGGCGCGGCTGGCCATCTGGAACTTGCCGACGTTCAGGATGTCCAGGCCGCCGGAGATGTCTTCCCACACGGTCTTGTCGTTGCCCAGCTCGTCGCGGTGCTGGTCCACGAACGCCATCTTGACGGTGGAGCCCACCACCACCTGGCCGCTGTCCGGCTGCTCGCGGCCGGCCAGCAGCTTGAACAGCGTGGACTTGCCGGCGCCGTTGGGGCCGATGATGCCGACGATGGCGCCCGGGGGAATGCTGAAGCTGAGGTTGTCGATCAGCACACGGTCGCCGAAGGACTTGCTGACGTTATGGAACTCGAACACCTGCTGGCCCAGGCGCTCGGCCACGGGGATGAAGATTTCCTGCGTTTCGTTGCGGCGCTGGTATTCGAAATCGCTCAGTTCCTCGAAGCGGGCCAGGCGCGACTTGCTCTTGGCCTGGCGGGCCTTGGGGTTCTGGCGCGACCATTCCAGCTCCTTCTTCAGGGCCTTGGCGTGGGCTTCCTCGCTCTTTTGCTCCTGCGCCAGGCGGTCGCCCTTTTGCTCCAGCCAGGTGCTGTAGTTGCCCTTCCATGGAATGCCGCGGCCGCGGTCCAGCTCCAGGATCCATTCGGCGGCGTTGTCGAGGAAGTAGCGATCGTGGGTGATGGCCACGACGGTGCCGGAAAAGCGCTTGAGGAACACTTCCAGCCACTCGACCGACTCGGCGTCCAAGTGGTTGGTGGGCTCGTCGAGCAGCAGCATGTCGGGCTTGGACAGCAGCAGGCGGCACAGGGCCACGCGGCGCTTTTCGCCACCGGACAGCAGGCCGATCTTGGCGTCCCAGGCGGGCAGGCGCAGGGCGTCGGCGGCGATTTCCAGCTGGTGCTCGGAGTCGGTGCCGGCCGTGGCGATGATCGCCTCCAGCTGGGCCTGCTCGGCCGCCAGGGCGTCGAAGTCGGCGTCTTCGGCGCCGTAGGCCACATAGACCTCTTCCAGGCGCGCCTTGGCCGCGAACACCGCGCCCATCGACTCTTCCACGCTCTCGCGCACGGTGTGCTCGGGGTTGAGCTTGGGCTCCTGCTCCAGGTAGCCGATGGTCAGGCCCGGCATCGGAATGGCTTCGCCTTCGATTTCCTTGTCCACGCCGGCCATGATCTTGAGCAGCGTGGATTTGCCCGAGCCGTTCAGGCCGAGCACGCCGATCTTGGCGCCGGGGAAGAACGACAGGGAGATGTCTTTCAAGATCTGCCGCTTCGGCGGCACGGTCTTGCTGACGCGGTTCATCGAATACACGTATTGGGCCATTGGCTTTCTTTCCTTAGATGGGGGCTGCGCTGCCGGGGGTGCACGAGCGGCCGGGGAGGCCTGCCGGAAAAGCGCGTTCAGGCGGATTATCGGATGCTTTGGCGCCGGCGCTTTCGGCAACCCCGCAACGCGGTGCCCGCGCGCGACAGTTTGCCCCAGGGGCGGCCCGCCCGCGCCGCCTGCGTAAAGCCCCGACCGCCGGCGGGCATCTCGTGCCACAATAGCGCCCAGCCACCGGCTCCAGTGATCGGTGGCCTCAGCAACCTGCTGGGGACGACGAAGCCGCCATGCGGTGTTCTGGCTCCCATTCGTGAATCCCATCTGCCTTGACTGGCCGCAGCCCCGACATGGGTCCTGCGACAGGCCGATGCCCCCAGCGCCCGGACAGGGCGTTTCCTTGAATGAACTTTGACGAACTGAATCTGGCCCCAGCCATTCTGAAGGCCGTGCACGAACAGGGTTACGAAACCCCGACCCCCATCCAGGCACAGGCCATCCCCGCCGTGCTCGAGGGCCACGATCTGCTCGCCGGCGCACAGACCGGCACCGGCAAGACCGCCGCCTTCACCCTGCCCATGCTGCACCGCCTCTCGCAGGGCACGGCCCCCAAGAGCAAGTTCGGCGGCAAGGGCGTGCGCGCCCTGGTGCTCACGCCCACGCGCGAACTGGCCGCCCAGGTCGAGGAATCCGTGCGCGACTACGGCAAATACGTCGACATCTCGTCCACCGTCGTCTTCGGCGGCGTGGGCATGAACCCGCAGATCGACCGCATCAAGCGCGGCGTGGACGTGCTGGTCGCCACCCCCGGCCGCCTGCTGGACCTGCAGCAGCAGGGCTTCCTGGACCTGTCCACGGTCGAGATCCTGGTGCTGGACGAAGCCGACCGCATGCTGGACATGGGTTTCATCCACGACGTGAAGAAGATCCTCGCCCTGGTGCCCAAGGACAAGCAGAGCCTGCTGTTCTCCGCCACGTTCAGCGACGAGATCCGCGAGCTGGCCAACACGCTGCTCAAGAACCCGCAGAGCATCCAGGTCACGCCGCGCAACACCACGGTGCAGCGCATCACGCAGGTGATCCACCCCGTGGGCCGCGGCAAGAAGAAGCAGGTGCTGCTGCACATCATCCAGGAGCACGACTGGAGCCAGGTGCTGGTGTTCACCCGCACCAAGTTCGGCGCCAACAACGTGGCCGAGTTCCTCACCAAGAACGGCGTCAACGCCATGGCGCTGCACGGCAACAAGAGCCAGAGCGCCCGCACGCAGGCCCTGGCCGGCTTCAAGAGCGGCGACATCCGTGCGCTGGTGGCCACCGACATCGCGGCCCGCGGCATCGACATCGATGAGCTGCCGCACGTCGTCAACTACGAAATCCCCAACGTGTCGGAAGACTACGTGCACCGCATCGGCCGCACCGGCCGCGCGGGCGAAACCGGCGTGGCCGTGAGCTTCGTCAGCGCCAGCACCGAGGCGCACTGGCGCCTGATCGAAAAGCGCCAGCGCATGGCCCTGCCGCTGGAGCAGATCCCCGGCTTCGAGCCCACCGAGGCCGCGCCCGCCGCCCCGCCGGGCAACGGCGGCATCAAGGGCAAGCGCCCGAGCAAGAAAGACAAGCTGCGGGCGGCCGCGGCCCGCCAGGGCCAGGAGAACGGCGGCGCGGACGACTGAGCCGCGCCAGCCGTCTCCGCTCGATCAGGCCCGGGTGCGCGGGTACAGGGGGTAGGCCGGGTCGGTGTAGCCCGGGGTGGACGGGTGGCCCGGGGCCACCAGGTCGTTCACCAGCGCTTCGTCCTGCGCGGTGATCTCCACGCCCAGCGCCGGCGCGTAGTCCTGCCACTGCGCGAGGGTGCGCGGGCCGGCGATCACGGCGCTCACCGCGCGGTGCGCCAGCACCCAGGCCGTGGCGAACTGGGCCAGCGTCACGCCGCGTTCCTCGGCATGTTGTTTCAACTGCTGCGCGATCTGCAGCGATTCCTCGCGGAACTCGGTCTCGGCCATGCGCTTGTCGCCACGTGCCGCGCGCGTGCCCTCGGCGGGCGGCTGGCCCGGCAGGTACTTGCCGGTGAGCACGCCGCGCGCGATCGGGCTGTAGGGCACCACGCCCACGCCGTGGTGCGCGCAGGCCGGCAGGATCTCCACCTCGGGCATGCGGTTGAGCAGGTTGTAGTACGGCTGGCAGACCACGGGCCCGGGCAGGCCCATGCGCGCCGCCAGGTGTACCAGCTCCGTGATGCGCCAGGCGCGGAAGTTGGACACGCCCCAGTAGCGGATCTTGCCGGCGCGCAGCAGCGCATCGATGGCGAACAACGGCTCCTGCAGGTCCATGTCGTTGACGTCGCGGTGCAGGTACAGGATGTCCACGTGGTCGGTCTGCAGCCGGGCCAGGCTGGCATCCACCTCGCGCAGCATCCAGGTGCGGGAATACTGCGATTCGTTCACCCGGTCGGACATCTTGTTGCCCAGCTTGGTCGCCAGCACCCAGTCGTGGCGCTGGCCCTTGAGCAACCCGCCCAGCATCGTTTCCGAGGCTCCCCGGGTGTACACGTCGGCCGTGTCGATGAAGTTCACGCCGCGCTCGCGCGCGTCGGCCACGATGGCCGCGGCCTCGTCGCGCCCCGTCTGGTCGCCGAACATCATGGTGCCCAGGCACAGGGCGGAGACTTGCAGGTTGCTGCGGCCAAGGCGGCGGTATTGCATGGCAGGGACCTTTCGGTGAGAAGAAAAAGAGGGAGAAGAAGCGAACCCGGCGGGCGCGCGCGGCAGGTCAGTAGTGCGGCGGCAGTTCGTCGCGCAGGCTGCGCACGGCCGCACCGCCGCCTTCGGGGATCTGCTGGCGCAGCTGGGACACCTCGGCGATGAGCCGGTCGATCTGCTGCTGTTGCCGGTAGATGGTGAGGTTGAGCTGGTCGAGCAGGTCTTCGGCGAAGCTGGCCTTGATCTCCAGCTCGTTCAGGCGCTGTTCGTTGGGATGGGTGTCGGGCATGCCGCTATTGGAACCCAAACCACGCTTCACCCGCCGCCGGTGCCTGGCGACGCCCCCAGCACCCGTGCCACCAGCTGTCGGGCGGGGGCCGGCAGCGCGTCCAGTTCCCGCACGCACAGCACCAGCGAGCGCACGGCCCACGCATCGTCCAGGGCCACGGCCCGCACGCCG
>NZ_BAAJYR010000219.1:0-5806 GCF_057546605.1 Acidovorax sp. KPB24-03
GCCGGCTGCGCGGGCGGCGCGCCGTCCGAGGCGCCGTCGCGCGGCACGCACGGCATCGGCGGGCAGGGCTCGAACGGTGTCACCGTCTTCGGCGAAATCGACGTGAGCGCCGAGCGCCGGCGCTGAGACCTCCGCGCCCTGCGCCCGCGCCGGGGCCCTGCCTGAAAAGAATCCCTTTGGCGACCACCCCCCCCACCGTTCCCCTTTTCCAGGCCAGGCAGATCGACCCCACGGCCGAGCAACTGGCGATCCAGCAGTCCGCCGAGCGCACGCTGGTCATCGAGGCCAACGCCGGCGCGGCCAAGACCACCACGCTCGCCCTGCGCATGGGGCAGGCCTGGGCGCGCGGCGTGGCACCCGAGCGCTGCCTGGCCCTCACGCACACCGCCACCGCCTGCCAGGCGCTGCAGGCCGCGCTGCGCAAGGTCGGCGTGCCCGCGCCCGTGACGCAGCGCTTTCGCATCGCCACGTTCGATGCCTTCTGCGCCGAAATGCTGGCCGACCAGTACGAGGCCCCCGTGCCGCACCACCGCCACCTGGAGGAGCTGCGCCCCTTCGTCTGGCAAGCCGTGCAGCGCGTGGAAGACAACGAGCACGAGCGCTGGCGCGAGGAGCTGCTGCTGCCCACGCTGGGCGACACCGGCTTCGTGGAGGAGTTCCTGGCGACCAGCGTGTGGCTCAAGGGCACGATGAAGGACGAGCTGGAGCGCGAGGGCGGCCCGGCCTCACCCGAGCACGCGGCCGCCATCGGCGTGGGCTACACGCAGCTCAAGGTGTTCCTGGCCTACGAGCGCATTCGCCGGCGCGAGCTGGCCGACGAGCCGCTGTTTCGCGGCCCCTTCGATGCCACCTACGACCTGGCCCGGCGCCTGCACGGCGGCGACACCGCGGCCAGCCTGCCGCGCTGGCCGCGCGGCGTGCAGGCCGTGCTGGTCGACGAGATGCACGACATGAACGAGGCCGCGTTCCGCGTGCTGCGCGAGCTGCTGGACACCACGCAGTGCACCTTCTGCGGCGTGGGCGACCGCGACCAGGTCATCTACGGCGCCCACGGGGCCGATGCCGCCTTCATGGGCGATGCCATCACCGCGCACACCGGCCGCCCCGTGACGCGCCTGCGGCTCACGCCCAGCCACCGCTTCGGCAAGAAGCTCGCGGCCAAGGCCGGGCGGCTGGCGGCCAAGCCCTACGACTCGCTCGCCGGGCACGACACCGCGGTGGAACTGCGGCCCTACGACGATGCCGCCCATTGCGTGGACCTGGTCGCGCAGGCGGCCCAGCAGTGGCGCGCCCGGCCCCGCGCCCGCATGGCGGGCTTTGCCGTGCTGCTGCGCCACTCCAACCAGTCGGTGGGCATCGAGAACCGGCTGCTGGCCGACAACGTGCCCTACACCGTGAGCGGCTTCGACAGCTACCTGCTGCGGCCCGAGGTGCTGCTGGTGCGCGGCCTGCTGGCCGTGGCCACCGACAACTTCGACAGCGTCTCCGAGCCGCGCACGCGCGACAAGCTCATGCGGGCGCTGGTGTTCTTCTGCGGCGCGCGCATCGTCGTGGCCGGGCGCGAGCACGAATCGCAGCAGGCCCTGCTGGAGGACGCCATCCGCAGCGTGACCGACAACCCGCTGTTCCTGCAGAACTTCTTCACCCACCAGATCGTGGCCAACGTCGAGCCCGCCATGCAGCGGCGCCTGCGCAAGGCCCTGGAGGTGGCGCGCGAGGCGGGCGGCCAGGACACCCTGCCGCGCCTGCTGCAGGCCCTGCAGATCGACGCCGTGATCCGCGAGGTGTTCGTCTCGCGCCAGCGGCGCGAGGACGCCCTCGCCAACCTGGCCGGCCTGTGCGAGGCGGCGAAGGGCTTTGCCAGCGCGCGCGATTATTTCCTGCACCTGAACCGCGCCGAGCAGCGCCAGCGCGAGCTGCGCGGCACCGCCAGCCTGGTCCTGGCCAACATCGAGGACGTGAAGGGCCTGGAGTTCGACCACGTGGTGATCCCGTTCCTGGAGCAGGGCGTGTTCCCCGTGCCGCAGGCGCCCTACGCGCAGGAAAAGAACACCCTCTACGTCGGCATGACCCGGGCGCGCCAGCAGCTCACGCTGCTGTGCCACCGCGCGCAGCCCGGCGCCTTTCTGCAACCGCTGGGGTATGCCGCGTCGGCCTGACCACGCCCGGCCCCGGTCCTTTTTTCACACCACGCGAGCGACACCACCATGCAACTGTCCGAACAATGGGTCCTGGTCACCGGCGGTGCCCGGGGCCTGGGCGAATCGATCACCCGGGCGCTGGCGCGCGAAGGCGCCGGCGTGGTCATCAACTACCTGACCAGCGACACGGCCGCCCGCGCCCTGGCCGAAGAACTGGGCCCGCGCGCCATCGCCCTGCAGGCCGACGTGACCGATGCCGCCGCCGTGCAGCGCCTGTTCGCCCAGGCGCACGAGCGCACCGGCCAGCCCGTCAGTGCGGTGGTCAACAACGCGCTCGCGCAGTTCCGCTTCGATGGCGACGCGCGCCCGCAGATCGGCGACATCGCCTGGGAGCGCTTTCAGCAGCAGATCGACGGCGCCGTGAAGGGCGCGCTGAACACCCTGCAGGCCGCGCTGCCCGCCATGCGCGCGCAGGGTTTCGGGCGCATCGTGAACGTGGGCACCAACCTGTTCCAGAACCCCGTGGTGCCCTACCACGACTACACCGCCGCCAAGGCCGCGCTGCTGTCGCTCACCCGCACGGCGGCCAACGACCTGGGGCCGCACGGCATCACCGTGAACATGGTGTCGGGCGGCCTGCTGCGCACCACCGACGCCAGCCGCGCCACGCCCGAGGCGGTGTTCGACCTCATCGCCGGCATGACCCCGCTGCGCCGCGTGACCACGCCGGCCGAGTTCGCCGACGCGGTGCTGTTCTTCCTCTCGCCCTGGTCGCGCGCCGTGACCGGGCAGAACCTCATCGTGGACAGCGGGCTGGTGAAGGGCTGAGCGGCCTTGGGGTTACTGCGCGCGGCGCCTGCGCCGCCACGGGCCCCGGGGGTGTAATGAACGCCCCGGTTCGACGCCTGTTCGATCCCCTTCCGGCCACCCCGGCCGCTCACCCGAGGCCCGCAAAAAACCATGACGACGACGCCCACCACATCCGCCCCCGCCACCGCCCGCCCCCTCACCCACCCCATCGCCGCCAAGTGGCCGGCGCGCCACCCCGAGCGGCTGCAGCTGTATTCGCTGCCCACGCCCAACGGCGTGAAGGTCTCCATCCTGCTGGAGGAGCTGGGCCTGCCGTACGAGCCGCACCTGGTGCGCTTCGACACCAACGACCAGTTCTCGCCCGAGTTCCTCTCGCTCAACCCCAACAACAAGATCCCCGCCATCCTCGACCCCGATGGCCCGGGCGGGCGGCCGCTGGCGCTGTTCGAATCGGGCGCCATCCTGGTCTACCTGGCCGAGAAGACCGGCCGCTTCCTGCCGCAGGACCCGGCCGCGCGCTACGAGGCCCTGCAGTGGGTCATGTGGCAGATGGGCGGCGTCGGCCCCATGTTCGGCCAGCTCGGGTTCTTCCATAAATTCGCCGGCAAGGACTACGAGGACAAGCGCCCGCGCGACCGCTACGTGGCCGAGTCCAGCCGCCTGCTGGGCGTGCTGGAGCAGCGCCTGGCCGGGCGCGGCTGGATCCTGGGCGACGACTACACCATCGCCGACATCGCCGTCTTTCCGTGGGTGCGCAACCTGGTGGGCTTCTACGAGGCGCGCGAGCTGGTGGACTTCGATGCCTTCCCCCAGGTGCAGCGCGTGCTGGCCGCCTTCCTGGCGCGGCCGGCCGTGGTGCGCGGGCTGGAGATCCCGCAGCGCGGGTGAGGGTGCAGGCGGTGTCCTGTCGCTATTAAAAGAATAGCTATATGCCCTAGTCGAATATGCGCTGGAGGCCGATTTTCATCAATATCCCACCCTGGGGCCAGCGCGGCATGCGCTGGCCCTTTTTGCTTGGGGGCGGCCCGCCGGGCATGGCAGGCCTGGGGCTTTGGACACCGGCCGGCCCATAGGTATTTTTTGCAAACAAACGTAACTTTTCGATGAAATAATGACTTTTCGTTCGCTGTGCCATTGGTGGTAACCCGGGAATCCCGGGGGGCCTTCGCCGATGCGCCGTCCCTCCCATTCCCACCCCGTTCCCGTCCTCACCGGACCGCCGGCCCACCGTGACCTCCATGCGACTTAAAACCAAATTGACCCTGGCCCTGATCCTGATGTGGCTGGGCCTGTTCCTGCTGGGTGCGTGGGCCGCGTTCCATGCGCGCACCGTGGTGACCGAAGAGCGCCAGGCGGCCGTGCACAACGTGGTGGACCTGGGCTACAGCCTGATCGAGAACTACGCCGCCGAGGTGGCCGCGGGCCGCATGGACGTGGCCACCGCCAAGGAGCAGGCGCTGGCGCGCCTGGCCACGCTGCGATTCGACAACGGCAAGAACTTCCTGTTCGTGATCGATTCGGCGCCGCTGATGCTCATGCACCCCACGGGCAAGGGTCTGATCGGCACCAATGTGGGCGACCGCAAGGACCCGGAGGGCAAGGCCTACTACCGCGAGCTGGCCGACATGGGCAAGAAGAACGGCCAGGGCTTCGTCTCGTACCAGGCGGGGGTGACGCTGCCCGACGGCACCGTGGAGCGGCTGGAGAAGGTCACCTTCGTGCGCTACTACGCGCCGTGGGACTGGCATGTGATGGCCGGCGTGATGGTGGGCGACATCCAGACCGCCTTCTACAAGACCATCGGCCAGTTGCTCGTCATCGTGCTGCTGGTGGGCGGCGCCATCCACGGCACCATGCTGCTGATCATCCGCAGCGTGACCGGCAGCCTGGGCGGCGAGCCCACGCAGGCCGCCGAGGTGGCCGCGCGCATCGCGGACGGCGACCTCACCGTGGCCGTGGCCACCTCGGGCAAGAACCCGCACAGCCTGATGCAGGCCATGCACACCATGCAGGCCCGCCTGGCGCAACTGATCGGCAACATCCGCAGCGGGACCGAGGAAATCCGCCACGCCGCGAGCGAGATCGCCTCGGGCAACATGAACCTGTCGTCGCGCACCGAGTCGCAGGCCTCGTCGCTACAGGAAACCGCGGCCAGCATGGAGCAGCTCACGGGCACCGTGACGCAGAACGCCGAGAACGCCCTGCGCGCGGGCGAACTGGCGAACAACGCATCGAGCATCGCCGAGCGCGGCGGCGCCGTCATGGGCGACGTGGTGGACACCATGCGCGGCATCTCGGAAAGCTCCAGCCGCATCTCCGAGATCATTGCCGTGATCGACTCGATCGCGTTCCAGACCAACATCCTCGCGCTCAACGCGGCCGTCGAGGCGGCCCGCGCGGGCGACCAGGGCCGGGGCTTCGCCGTGGTGGCCAGCGAGGTGCGCACGCTGGCGCAGCGCAGTGCCCAGGCGGCCAAGGAGATCAAGGGCCTGATCGAAGTGTCCGTCGCCAAGGTGCGCGACGGCTCGGGCCTGGTGGACCGCGCCGGCCACACCATGACCGAGATCGTGGGCGCCGTGCAGCAGGTGCGCACCATCATCGAAGAGATCACCGCCGCCTCGCAGGAGCAGCGCTCGGGCATCGAGCAGGTGAACCAGGCCGTGGCCCAGATCGATCAGGTCACCCAGGAGAACGCGGCGCTCGTCGAGGAATCGGCCGCCGTGGCCAACGCCCTCAACGACCAAGCGCGCCACCTGGCCGAACTGGTGTCGGTGTTCCGCGTGCAGGCCGCGGCTGGGGCCCTGCCTGGTGGCCACGCGCTGCCCGGCGGCCACGCGCTGCGCCTGGCGTAGCGC
>NZ_BAAJYR010000220.1:0-5802 GCF_057546605.1 Acidovorax sp. KPB24-03
GCTCGGCCGCTGGGCCCAGGTCGATGCGGCCGGGTACAGCTCGGCCAGCGTGCCGAAGGCCTCGGCCACCACCAGCGGCGCATGGTTGGGCAGCATGATGCCGCCCGAGCCGACGCGGATGCGCTGCGTGGCGCCGGCGATGTGGCCGACCAGCACGGCGGTGGCCGAGCTGGCGATGCCGGGCATGTTGTGGTGTTCGGCCAGCCAGTAGCGCGAAAAGCCCAGCGATTCGGCATGCTGGGCGGTGCGCACGGCGATCTGCAGGGCCTCGGCCACCGTGCCGCCTTCGCGAACGGCCACCAGATCGAGCATGGAGAGAGCGGGGAATCGTTGCGTGGGGCGTTGCGTAGAGGTCATGCAAACGATTGTGGGGCGCCGGCCAAACCTGTGCTCGCCCGCGGCCATCGGTTCGGTGCTAGGCGCGCCATGCGGGGCGCCGCGAATGCCAAGTTTGGCGATGGCTGAGCCAGCGTCGATAATCCCAGGCTATGACGGCGCCGCCGTCCCTGTCCCCTGCATCGCCGCAGTCCGCGGCGTGGCCGAGCGGGGCACGCACCAAGACCAGGAAGCCATGGGATTTTTCAGCCGTTTGTTCACGCCGCGGGCGGATGGCAAGGCCGTGGAAGACGACTGGACCTCGCTGCCCGACAGCAACGCCAGCGAACTGGTGGTGATGGGCGAGGAGGCCGCCAAGCTGCTGGCCGAGATCGACATCGACGCCGCCATTGCCAGCCACGAGCGCTGGCTGCCTTGGCTGGAGCAGGTGCTGCAGGGCGCGCGCGACGAGCGGCTGCGGCCCGAGGTGATCCAGGACGACGGCTGCTCGGAACTGGGCCAGTGGCTGCAGGGGGACGGGCGCATCGCGCTGGGCCACTTTCCGGCCTTCGACATGATGGCGCGGCGCCACCGCCATTTCCACCAGCAGGCGGCGGACCTGGTGCGGCACGCCGAGGCGGGCGACATGGCACTGGCGCAGCAGGCGTTCAAGGGTTGCCAGCACGCGTCCAAGCAGGTGGTGCTGCTGCTCAAGGAGCTCAAGCGCGGGCTGGGGCGCTGAAGCGGAGCGGCCCGGCGACAGGCACGGCCACCTTCAGACTCCGACCTGCCCTGGTCGCCGATGGCGATTGGGGCCGAATAGGCCGCCAGCGCAATCAGTACTAGGGCATCGTGCTATTAAAATAATAGCGATCGATGCTTCGCGCCGTGGCGCTTTCTGGCGTGCCTGCCCGCTCAGTCCCGCGTAACGCGCAGCACTTCCTCGGGGCTGGTGATGCCGGCGCGCACCAGGCGCTCGCCGTCGTCGCGCATCAGCGTCATGCCGCCGGCCAGGGCCGTGGCGCGCAGGTCGGCCTCGGAAGACTGGTTGTGGATCTGCGCGCGCAGCGTGTCGTCCACCACCAGCATCTCGAACACGCCCGTGCGGCCGCGGTAGCCGCTGGGGTCGGACGGATCGAGCTTGCGCACCAGGCGCTGGGCCAGCACGCCGAGCAGCGAGCTGGACAGCAGGAAGGGCTCCACGCCCATGTCGGTCAGCCGCGTGACGGCGCTGGCGGCGTCGTTGGTGTGCAGCGTGGCCAGCACCAAGTGGCCGGTGAGGGAGGCCTGGATGGCGATCTGCGCGGTCTCGAAATCGCGGATTTCGCCGATCATGATCACGTCCGGGTCCTGGCGCAGGATGGCGCGCAGGGCCTTGGCGAAGGTGAGGTCGATCTTGGCGTTCACCTGCGTCTGGCCCACGCCCGGCAGCTCGTATTCGATGGGGTCTTCCACCGTCATGATGTTGCTGCTGGCCGCGTCCAGGCGGCCGAGCGCGGCATACAGCGTGGTGGTCTTGCCCGAGCCCGTGGGCCCGGTCACCAGGATGATGCCGTGCGGCTGGTGGATCAGGCTGTCGAAGCGGCGCAGGGTGTTGCCCTGCATGCCCACGGCCTCCAGGCTCAGCTTGCTCTCGCTCTTGTCCAGGAGGCGCAGCACGGCGCGTTCGCCATGGGCGCTGGGCAGGGTGGACACGCGCACGTCGATGGCGCGGGTGCCCAGGCGCAGGCTGATGCGGCCGTCCTGCGGCAGGCGCTTTTCCGAGATGTCCAGGTCGGCCATGATCTTCAGGCGCGAGATCAGCGCGGCGTGCAGTGCGCGGTTGGGCTGCACCACCTCGCGCAGGGTGCCGTCCACGCGAAAGCGCACGCTGGAGTGGCGCTCGTAGGGCTCGATGTGGATGTCGCTCGCGCCGTCGCGCGCGGCCTGCGTGAGCAGCGCGTTCAGCATGCGGATGATGGGCGCATCGCCGGCCGATTCCAGCAGGTCTTCGACCGCCGGCAGCTCCTGCATCATGCGCGAGAGGTCGGCATCGGATTCGACCTCGCTCACCACCGTTGCCGCGCTCGACTCGCCCTGCGAATAGGCCGCGCTGATGCGCTGCGCCAGCCCGTGGGCGTCCAGCGGCATGAGCTCGCGCACGGCGTACTTGCGCAGCACCTCCGACAGGGCGCCGGCATCGGGCGCGGGGCCGTGCCACAGCACGGTGGTCTGGCCGTCGTCCTCGAGCAGCAGCTGGGCGGTGCGCGCGAAGGCGTAGGGAAGCGGGTGGCGCATTTTTGTTAGTTAATTTAATAGGAAGTTCATTTTAGGAAATTAACTCTTATTATGAACTTCCTTTTTAATTAACCTCTCTTCTCTATCAAATATCGATATGCACCGGCCCCGGCGCAAGGTGCTGATGCTCCAGGATTATTTGGAATGTACTTTATGGGCCACCAATTTTGTAAATTGGTGAGGCCGCACACAGTGATTTGACTTCCAATAGGATATTTGTTTGCATCTACCCAAGTAAAAATATAATTTGATTGACAGCGAGGTGTAGTAGATGCTTTGTACGTGATCGATGTCAGTGCCCATCCTGCTGGTGGTTGGCCAGCCCCACAAAAAACGACATAATCCACCGAGTCTTGAGCGTATGCAGATGACCCAAGAGTGACTACCAATGCTGCAAATATATTGCGTATCTTCATTTTACCTCCTGTTGTTGAATATTAAATGGTTGATTTTGATTTTCTCTTGGTGAGCCTCCTTTGATGTTTATTTGGCTATCGGAATTGTTTGCGGGTACCATTGGTTGAAGTGGGGCGAGTATCGGCGCCGCTGAAACTCCTTGCATAACTGCACTTGGTTTCGGTTGCATTTGCTGTTGCAGTGTGCGTAGGGCTTCATATCGATCCGTCACCAAATTGGCGTTAGTGACGGAGTCTCTTATGATGACGGGTCTTAGAAAGACCATTAAGTTTGTTTTCTGCCGAGTACGGCTCTCATTTCTGAAAAGTCCGCCTACAAAAGGTAGATCTCCCGCCAGAGGAACTTTATCTTGCTTCAGTGAATAACTGTCTTCCAGAAGTCCGCCTAAGACGATGATATTATTATCATCTACCAAAACCGTAGATTCTATAGACCGCTTGCTTGTGCTTGGGCCGTTTGAATTCCCGACCGATTCTGGAGAGATTTTGGAGATTTCTTGGTAAAGCGTAAGCTTTACGGTTCCATTCTCGTTAATTTGAGGTCGCACACGCAGGACTAAACCCACGTCCTTGCGCTCGACGGTTGTGAAAGGGTTGACGGTGCTGCTGCCGGTGCTGTTGGCGTAGGAGCCGGTCACGAATGGCACGTTGTTGCCGATGATGATCTGGGCCTCCTCGTTGTCCAGCGTCATCAGGTTCGGGGTGGAGAGCACGTTGGCATCGCCCGTGTTCTCCAGGAAGTTGGCCAGCGCGCCCAGGTAGTAATTGCCGTTGATGCGGGGCGCAATGGCCACGTTCAGGCCGTTGCCCAGGCTATTTCCACTGGAGGTGAGCGCCGAGGCGATGCTGGTCGAGTTGCCGCTGGCCGCCGCCAGCGCGAGGTTGATGATGTTGGGGCTTCCGCCCTGCGTGGAGTTGGTGCCGATCACGCCCACCGTGCCGCTGCCCGTGTTGCCCACCAAGCCTTGCCATTGGATGCCGAACTCGGCCACCTTGTTGGCGGCGACTTCGACGATCAGGCTTTCCACCAGCACCTGGGCACGCCGGCCGTCGAGCTGGTCGATCACCGCGCGCAGCTGCCGGTACTGCGGCTCGGGCGCCGAGATGATGAGCGAGTTGGTCGTCGGGTCGGCCTGGATCTGCCCGCCGGTGGAAGGCTGGTTGCTGTTGGACGAGTTGCCCACGCTGCTGGCGTTGCTGCCCAGCCCGCCGCCGCTGCTGCTGCTCCCACCGAACGTGGAGTTGTTGTTCATGGAGCTGCTGCCCCCGGTCTGCGACATGCCGCCCGTCAGCCCGGTCGAGCCCAGGCCCGAGCCGGTGGGCGCGCTGGAGGTGGTGCCCGAGCCCGAAGACCCGCTGCCCGTGGCCGCCGACAGCGCCGCGCGCAGCGTGGCCGCAAGCTTGGTGGCGTCAGCGTTCTTGAGGTACACCACATGGATGTTGCCGCCCGCGGCGCTGCTGCCGGGCGTGGCGGGCTGGTCGAGCTTTTGCACCAGCGACCGCACGAGCGCCAAGCGCGCCGGGTTGGCCGCGCGCAGGATGAGCGAGTTGCTGCGCGGCTCGGCCAGCAGCGTGGTGCGGAACGACGTGTCCGACTGCCCCTGGGCCACGGCCGGAACGGCCCCGGCGGCCGTGCCGCTGCCCTCCAGCAGGCGCGACACCAGCGGCGCCAGTTCGGTGGCCAGCGCGTTCTGCAGCGGGATCACTTCCACGTCGCTGGCGTTGGAGACATCCATGGCCGCCACGATGCGCGCCAGGCGCTGCAGGTTGTCGGCGTAGTCGGTGATCACCAGCGAGTTGTTGCCGGGGTTCACGTTGATCGTGTTGTTGGGGCTGATGAGCGGGCGCAGCACCGGCACCAGGTTGGCCGCGTTCTCGAAGTTGAGCTTGAAGATCTGCGTGACGATCTGCCCGCCGCCGCGCGTGCCGCCGAGGCCGCTTTCCGACACGTTCACGCTGCCGGCCTGCAGCTTGGCATCCGCCTCGGGCACGACCTTGTACAGGCCCGCGGCCTCCACCACCGTGAAGCCCTGCAGCCGCAGCGCGGCCAGGAACTGCTGGAAGGCGGCCGCGGGTGTCACCGCGCGTTCGGTCACCAGGGTGAGCTGGCCCTTCACGCGCGGGTCCACCACCACGTTGCGGCCGGTGATGGTGGCCATGGTGCGTGCCACGGCCTCGATCTCGGCGTTGGCGAAGTTCAGCGTGACCGGCTCGCCGGCGCGCACGCTGCTGGTGCCGGTGCCCACGGCCGTCTGGGCCTGGAGCGTGCCGCCCGCGCAGGCCAGCAGGGCCCCTGCGGCCAAAGCGTGGAGTGCGAACCGCAGGCGTTGCGAAGTCAAGGAAGTCATAGGGTCAACCCACGGTGATGATGGAGCGCGCGCCGGTGCGCCGCCCGATGATATTGAGGAGATTGGCCAGCGCACCCTCGCGCTCGGGCGCCGCGGTGGCCTCGCCGGTGAAGCGCAGGCGCTGGCCCACCCACTGGCCGCTGCCGGACAGGCGCAGCGCGCCGTCGAGTGTGGACAGCGCCAGGGTGGGCGCTTGCCCGCCCTGCAGCACCAGCCGGTAGCTTCCCATGGGGCGCAGCGTGGACAGGCGCGAGGACATGTCCAGCGCATCGACCTGCGCCTGCCCGTCCACCACGAGGCGGCCGGCGGACCAGTCGAACGAAAGGCTCTGCGTGCCCAGGGCCAGCTGGCCCTGCGGCTGCAGCGTATTCCAGGGCGTGCCCAGGCCGGCCAGCACGGCGGCCGGCCACTGGCTGCGGCCGTCGGCCACGGTCACGCGGGCACCG
>NZ_BAAJYR010000221.1:0-5795 GCF_057546605.1 Acidovorax sp. KPB24-03
GCCAGCGCATCGCAGGCGGCGGCCCATCCGGCAGCGCCCGCAACGCCGGCCTCTTCGGCCTCGCCGTACTACTTCGTCGGCGAGCGCCAGGCGCAGCCGTCGCCCGGTGGTTCAGCGATGCCCACCGCGCAACGCGGCGATCGGCTGGATGCGCTGGCGCGCCTGCCGTTCGCGCAGCCGCAGGTATCACACGCGGCCCAGGCGCCGGCCGCACCGGCCGGCCTGGCGGCCACGCCATCGTCCGACCCGAAGTTCTACTTCGTGGACGCAGTGGTGCTGCCCAGTGGCTACGTCACCCCGGCCAAGCCCGCGCCGCACGGCACGGTGCCGCTGGCGGGACAGGGGCAGCACCCGCCGTTCGACGTGCACGCCATCCGGCGCGACTTTCCCGTGCTGTCCGAGCGCGTGAACGGCCGCCAACTGGTGTGGTTCGACAACGCGGCCACCACGCACAAGCCGAAAGCGGTGATCGACCGCATCAGCCATTTCTACGCGCACGAGAACTCGAACATCCATCGCGCCGCGCATGAACTCGCCGCCCGCGCCACGGACGCCTACGAAGGCGCCCGCCAGCGCGTGAAGACGTTCATCAACGCGCCCGACGTGAACGAGGTGATCTTCGTGCGCGGCACCACCGAAGCCATCAACCTGGTGGCCAAGAGCTGGGGCGGCCAGCACGTGGGCGAGGGCGACGAGATCATCGTCAGCCACCTGGAGCACCACGCCAACATCGTGCCCTGGCAGCAGCTCGCGGCCGCCAAGGGAGCGAGGCTGCGCGTGATTCCGGTGGACGACTCGGGCCAGGTGTTGCTCGATGAATACCAGAAGCTCCTGAACGACCGCACGAAGATCGTCGCCGTCACGCAGGTCTCCAATGCGCTCGGCACCGTGGTGCCGGTCAAGGAGATCGTGGCGCTGGCAAAGCGCGCGGGCGCGAAGGCGCTGGTCGATGGCGCGCAGTCGGTCTCGCACATGCGGGTGGACGTGCAGGACATCGGCGCGGACTTCTTCGTGTTCTCGGGCCACAAGGTGTTCGGGCCGACCGGCATCGGCGTGGTCTGGGGCAAGCGCGAGGTGCTCGAAGACATGCCCCCGTGGCAGGGCGGCGGCAACATGATTGCCGACGTCACGTTCGAGAAAACCGTGTTCCAGCCGATCCCGAACAAGTTCGAGGCCGGCACGGGCAACATCGCCGACGCGGTGGGCCTGGGCGCGGCGATCGACTACGTGAACCGCGTGGGGATCGAGAACATCGCGCGCTACGAGCATGAACTGCTGGTGTACGGCATGCAGCAGCTGCGCTCCATCCCGGGCGTGCGCTTGATCGGCACGGCCGACGACAAGGCCAGCGTGATGTCGTTCGTGCTGGCCGGCTACTCGACCGAGGAAGTCGGCAAGGCGCTGAACGACGAAGGCATCGCCGTGCGCACCGGGCACCACTGCGCGCAGCCCATCCTGCGGCGCTTCGGGGTGGAAACCACCGTGCGGCCTTCGCTCGCGTTCTACAACACGTTCGACGAGATCGACCGGCTGGTGCATGTGGTGCGCCGGCTCGCCGGCCAGCGCCGCGCCGGGTAGGACAAGCGCGCGTTTGCGCCAGGCCTCGCACCCCCGGGATGCTGCGCTGCAGCGCCGGGGGTGTTTTGCTTTAATGGGCCGCCAGCGCAATGAGTACTAGGGCATATCGCTATTCAATTGATAGCAAAATGTCGCCCAAAATCTTTCGGAGGGAGGCCCTTCAGGGCGCGCGCGCGGCGCTTGAAGGCCGCAGGCCGTGTCTATCATGGCCCGTTCCGGCCCCCGCGCCGTTCCGTCATCTTTGGCTGTTTCACAAGGAGTGCTCATGGACCAATACCAGATCGCCGTCATCGTCGGCAGTCTCCGCAAGGACTCGTTCAACCGCAAGCTGGCCACGGCCCTGGCCCGGCTCGCGCCGCCGGACTTCCACTTCACGCAGCTGCGCATCGACGACCTGCCGCTGTACAACCAGGACGACGACGCCCATCCCGCTCCCGCCGTGCTGCGCCTGAAAACCGAGATCGCCCAATCGCAGGGCCTGCTGTTCGTCACGCCCGAATACAACCGGTCGATTCCCGGCGTGCTCAAGAATGCGCTGGACCACGCCTCCCGCCCCTATGGGCAGAGCGCCTGGGGCGGCAAGCCGGCCGGGGTGATCGGGGTATCGATCGGCGCCATCGGCACGGCCATGGCCCAGCAGCATCTGCGCAACGTGCTGGCTTACCTCGACGTGCCCACGCTGGGCCAGCCCGAAGCCTTCGTTCAGGCCAAGGATGGCCTGTTCGATGACGACGGCAACATCGGCGAGGCCAGCCGCCAGTTCCTGCAGGGCTGGGTCGAGAAGTACGTGGCCTGGGTCAAGCAGCACGCCAAGCTCTGACCAGCCGCTGGTTTTCAGCGCCTCCAGTCCGGCCGCTCCGCCATGGGCGGCCGGACTTTTTTATTTGCCTTTCGTATTTTTGATTGCTAAAGTCAATCAATTGTTTGATGAAGGCAAATAAAAATGGCGTCAGATCCCCAGGTCGCTCCCGCGCCTGTGCCCGTCCCCGCGGCCGCGGTCAAGGCGCTTCGGCAGTTCAACCGGTTCTTCACGCGCCGCATCGGCGTGCTCGACGCCTATCTGGGCAGCGACCTGTCCCTGACCGACGTGCGCGTGCTCTACGAGCTGGCCCACCGCACCGAGCCCGTCGCCACCGACATCGCCAGGGACCTGGGCCTGGACGCCGGCTATCTGAGCCGCATCCTGCGCCGGTTCGAGAAGGCCGGCTGGCTGGAGCGCCGCACGGGCGCAAAGGATGCGCGCCAGAGCCTGCTGCGCCTGACCGACGCCGGACACGCCGCGTTCGCCCCGCTGCAGCAGCGCTCGCGCGACGAGGCGGCGGCGATCCTGGCGCGCTTGTTGCCCACGCAGCAGGCCGACGCGCTGGCCGCCATGCAGCGCCTGGAGACGCTGCTGTCTCCCGAGCCGCCCAGCCGCCCCCGCCTCGTGGTGCTGCGCGACCCGGTGCCCGGTGACATGGGCTGGGTGGTGCAGATGCATGGCGAAATCTACTGGCGCGAATACGGCTGGAACCAGTCGTTCGAGGCCATGGTGGCCGAGATCGCCGCGCGGTTCGTGCGCGAATTCCGGCCCGGGTTCGACCGGTGCTGGATCGCCGAGGTCGACGGCGAACGCATGGGGGCGGCCTTCGTGGTGCGCGAGTCCGACACCACCGCCCGGCTGCGCATGCTGATCCTGGCGCCCCAGGCGCGGGGCATGGGACTGGGCGGCCGGCTGGTGGACGAGTGCATCGCCTTCGCGCGGGGCCAGGGCTACGCGGAGATGACGCTGTGGACCAACAGCTGCCTGGCCGCGGCCCGCCACCTGTATGCGCAGCGCGGCTTCACGCTCGTGGCCTCGGAACCCTACACCGCCTACGGCCAGTCCCTGGTGGGCGAGACCTGGACGCGTGCGCTATAGGCGCCTTGCGGCGCACGCAAAAAAGCCGGCGCAAGGCCGGCTTTCTGGTGATTGCGCAGTTGTCCGGTGGATCAGGCGGCTTCGGCCACGGCTTCCTGGCGGGATTGCGCCACGTGTGCCCGGATGTCGGAATCCGCGCTGTCCAGGGCCTTGGACTTGGCGTCCGGTCCCATGGCCACGCCTTCGGCGCGCACGAAGCGCACGTCGGTGATGCCGAAGAAGGCGAACACGGTCTGCAGGTAGCTCTCCTGGTGTTCCATGGCGCGGCCGGCATCGCTCGTCGAATACACACCGCCGCGGCTGGAGGCGACGATCACCGTCTTGCCCTTGGCCAGGCCCTGCGGGCCCGTGGCGGTGTAGGTGAACGTGCGGCCCGGCTGGGCAATGCGGTCGATCCAGGCCTTGAGCTGCGTGGGAATGCCGAAGTTGTAGAGCGGCGCGCCGACCACGATGACATCGGCCGCCAGGAACTGGCTCACCAGCTGTTCGGACACGGCGTTTTCACGGCGCTGTGTTTCACTCAGGCCTTCGGTCTGGCCGGTGCGCGGCGCCATGGCCTCCATCGTGAAATGGGCCGGCGCCTGGGCGACCAGGTCCAGGTGCTGCACTTGCGTGCCGGGATGGGCCTCGACCCACGCCGCCACGGTGCGGGCGGTGAGTTGGCGCGAAACGGACTGTTCGCCGGTGATGGCGGAATCGATGTGCAGCAGTTGCATGGAAGGTTCTCCTCGGGATGGGGGCCGCACCCGGTGTGCAGCGTTGGATAGATTGTGCAGATGAGCGCATTGATTGATAAGCCGGCCACTTTGCGATAGATTGTTCTATAGGTGGAACAATCTGCGAGGGATGACGGTGCAAGATCTCAACGACATGCTGTATTTCGCCGAGGTGGTCGAGCGCGGCGGGTTCGCCGCCGCGGGCCGGGCGCTCGGCATCCCCAAGTCGCGCCTGTCGCGCCGCGTCTCCGATCTGGAGGCACACCTGGGCGTGCGGCTGCTGCAGCGCACCACGCGCAAGCTGTCGCTCACCGAGGTGGGCGAGGCCTATCTGCGCCACTGCCAGGCCATGCGCGAATCGGCGCAGGCGGCGGCCGACACGGTGGCCCACGTCCAGGCCGAGCCGCGCGGCACGATCCGCGTGGTGTGCCCCGTCACGATCGCACAGACCCTGCTCGGCGACATGATGCCGGTGTTCATGGCGCGGTACCCGCTCGTGCGGGTGGAGATCCAGGTGAGCAACCGCGTGGTCAACCTGGTGGAGGAGGGCGTCGACGTGGCACTGCGCGTACGGGCCAAGCTGGACGACAGCGGCAGCATGGTCATCAAGCGGCTGAGCGAGGGCGACCTGTTGCTGGTCGCCAGCCCCGCGCAGCTGGCACGCCAGGGCACACCGCACACGCTGGAGGAACTGGCGCGCATGGACAGCATCGCCATGTCGGCCGCTGACGGCCGTGCTTCGCTGTGGCTGGTGGGCCCCGGAGGGCAGGAGGCGGTGTGGCAGCACAGCCCGCGCTATGTGGCCGACGACCTGCTCACGCTCAAGTTGGCCGCGCAGGGCGGCGTGGGCATTTGCTGGCTGCCCGACTACATGTGCCAGGATGAGCTGCGCAGTGGCCGGCTAGTGCATCTGCTGCCTGACTGGGCCCCGGAGCGCGGTGTGATGCACGCGGTGTTTCCCTCCCGCCGCGGCCTGACGCCCGCGGTCCGGCGGTTTCTGGACTTTCTGGGCGAGACGCTGCAAGGCGCGACGACGGCGGCGCCGGCATCCGATACCGAGGGCCTTGGCAGCGCGGCATCGATCGCTTCTTAAGATCAATTCGCGATTAATTCAAAAGAATATATTCTTTTGGGTTTTAAGGGCGGAATCGCAGAATGGGCCGCATCCACCGTTGAGGAGCCTGTTCCATGGCCACTGCACTGTCGTTCCGCACCTCCTGTGGGGTTCGAATCCTTCCCTTGTTCCATCCCCTGGCCACCGTGCCCCGCCGGCCATGAGCAGCAGCGCATCCACGTCGTCGTCCGCATCCGGTCGGCCGGATCGACGGCGCAGCGCCGCAGGCGGCCCCGTCCGCACACACCGCTGCGGGCAGCCCGGTCTCGGTGGTCATCGTCCCGGGCTGGCGCGATTCCGGACCCGGCCACTGGCAGAGCCTGTGGGCGGAGCGGCTGCCCGGCGCACGGCGCGTGGTGCAGGACGACTGGGTCACGCCCGCGCGGCGCCCTGGGTGGCGGCGCTGGAGCGCACCGTGCTGGAGGCGCCGCATCCGGTCGTGCTGGTGGCGCACAGCCTGGGCTGCATCACCGCGACGCACATGGGC
>NZ_BAAJYR010000222.1:0-5781 GCF_057546605.1 Acidovorax sp. KPB24-03
ACCGCGCGGCGGTAGGGGCTGATCTGCGGCTCCTGCACGCCGAAGCGGGCTTCGAGAAAGCGCAGCACGGAGGTGTGGTCGAAGTTCTGCGAATTCACCCAGCCGCCGCGGCTCCACGGGGAGATCACCCACATCGGCACGCGCGGCCCGGGGCCGTAGCAGTCGCCATCGGGCGGCGGCATGCCGGTGCCGGGGACCGCGGTGTGCGTGTAGTACTCGTAGGCCATGTCCCGGTCGCTCAGCGTGGACTTGCCGATCTTGCCGCCGCTGGCATCCAGCGACGGCGCGCACGGCGGCGGCAGGTGGTCGAAGTAGCCGTCGTTCTCGTCGAAGTTGATGAGCAGCACGGTCTTGCTCCACACGTCGGGATTGGCCGTGAGGGCATCGAGCACCTCCTGCACGTACCAGCCGCCCTGCACCGGGCTGGAAGGGCCCGGGTGTTCGGAGTACGTGGCGGGCGGGATGACCCACGACACCTGCGGCAGCGAGCCGTCGAGCACCGCTTTGCGGAAGGTGCCGAGAAAGCCGCCGTCCGGCATGGTGTTGGCAATGCCCTTGTAGAGCGGGTTGCCGGTGTTGTCGCTCGCGGGGTCGTAGGCGGGGTTGACGTCGCGGTCATGGTAGACCGGCTTGCCCGAGGCGAGGTTGGCCTGGCGGTACTGCGGAAAGCCGAAGAGCGGGTTGTCGGTGAAGTTGTCGGGCATGTTCTGGTAGACCATCCACGAGACGCCGGCCTTTTGCAGACGCTCGGGGTAGGTGGTCCAGTCGTAGCCGCCGGTGCGGATGTCGGTGTCCGAGTCGAGCTCGTCCAGGGCGTTGTTCACCACCACCCGGCCGGAGGGACCCGTGGCGCCGTTGGTGCCGGTCCAGTGGAACAGCCGGTTGGAATTGGTGCCGCCGTGCAGCGAGCAGAAGTACGCATCGCACACGGTGAAGGCTTCGGCCAGGGCGAACTGGAACGGGGCCTCCTGCTGCGTGTAGTAGCCCATGGACTGGGGCTGCTTGTAGCGCGCCCACTCCTGCATGCGGCCACGGTCCCAGGCGTTGCGCGCGTCGACCCAGCTGTGGGGCGTGCCGCTCACGCGCTGGGCATTGCCGGCCTTCTGGTCCAAGTGGTAGGGCAGCACGGGCGCGCCGTTCTTGTCCAGTTGCTGCCACACGCTGCGGCCGCCGGCCACGGGGATGGTGAAGCGGTCGCCGAAACCGCGCACGCCGGGCAAGGTGCCGAAGTAGTGGTCGAAGGAGCGGTTTTCCTGCATGACGATCACGACGTGCTCCACGTCCTGGATCGTGCCGGTGCGGTGGTTGGCCGGAATGGCCAGAGCCCGGCGGATGCTGGGCGGGAACAGGCTCAGCGCCGCGGCGGACGCGGTGGTGCCGGCTGCGGCCTGGAGGAACTTGCGTTTCCGGGAATCGATGGTCATGGTGTGCTCTGCGTGGGTTCGACGGGGAAGGCGTGCGCGATCAAGGGGCGCAGCGCAGCTGGGTCTTTTCGGCGCCGGGGGCATCGGCGGAGGTGCCGCCTCCCCCACTGCCGCCGCAGCCCGCCAGGGCCAACGCCATCGCCGAACCGGCCAGGAACAAGAAAAACGGCCGCGCCCAGCGGGGGCGCGATCGGGGGGCTGCAGGGATCAAGGTCATGGAAAGGTCTCGCGGGTCGAGTGGATCAAGCGGCGGACTGGGCCAAAGACCGAACTTCGGGGCGACCGCCTTGCAGTTGCAGAAAAGTGCATAAACGCAATAATCTGCAACCCGAATGATCCGCCCGCACCGTGTCAGCGCCATGACGGCAGTGGCCTTCCAGGGGCAGGGGCGCCCCTCCCCCGCGCACGGCAGAACGGCAAAAAGCACAAGGCGGCCCCGAAGGCCGCCTTGTGCTTTGAAAAGACAGAAAAGAAGGAGCGGGGCGCCGTGGCGCCCCGTCATCCACCAGGCGCCCGGGCGCCTGCGATCACGCCGGTGCGGTGGTGCGGATCAGGTGGTCGAATGCGCCCAGGGCCGCCTTGGCGCCCTCACCCGCCGCGATGATGATCTGCTTGTACGGCACCGTGGTCACGTCGCCCGCGGCGAACACGCCCGGCACGTTGGTGCGGCCATGCGAGTCCACCACGATTTCGCCGAACTTCGACAGCTCCACCGTGCCCTGCAGCCACTGGGTGTTGGGCAACAGGCCGATCTGCACGAAGATGCCTTCCAGCGCCAGTTGCTTCGCTTCGCCGCTCGCGCGGTCCTGGTAGGCCAGGCCCGTCACGCGGTTGCCGTCGCCCAGCACCTCGGTCGTCTGCGCCTGGGTGATGACGGTCACGTTGGGCAGGCTGCGCAGCTTGCGCTGCAGCACGGCGTCGGCCTTCAGATCGGCCGCGAACTCCAGCAGCGTGACGTGCGCCACCACGCCGGACAGGTCGATGGCCGCCTCCACGCCGGAGTTGCCGCCGCCGATCACCGCCACGCGCTTGCCCTTGAACAGCGGGCCGTCGCAGTGGGGGCAGTAGGTCACGCCCTTGGTGCGGTACTGGTCTTCGCCGGGCACGTTCATGTTGCGCCACCGCGCACCGGTCGAGAGGATGACCGTGCGCGAGCGCAAGGTGCCACCGTTTTCCAGCTCGACCTCGATCAGGCCGCCTTCCGCCGCGGCGGGCTTCAAGGCCTTGGCGCGCTGCAGGTTCATCAGGTCCACCTCGTAGTCGCGCACGTGCTGCTCCAGCGCCGCGGCGAATCGGGGGCCGTCCGTCTTGCTGATCGAGATGTAGTTCTCGATGTCCAGCGTGTCGTTGACCTGGCCACCGAAGCGCTCCGCGGCCACGCCGGTGCGGATGCCCTTGCGGGCGGCATACACGGCGGCCGCGGCGCCGGCCGGGCCACCGCCGACCACCAGCACGTCGAAGGCCTCCTTGGCCGAGAGCTTGGCCGCATCGCGCGCCGCCGCGCCGGTGTCCAGCTTGCCCACGATCTCTTCCACGGTCATGCGGCCCGAGCCGAATACCTGGCCGTTCATGAACACCATGGGCACCGCCATGATTTCACGGTCGGTCACTTCCTGCTGGAAGGCGCCGCCCTCGATCACCGTGGTCTTGATGCGCGGGTTGAAGATGGCCATCAGCGACAGCGCCTGCACCACGTCCGGACAGTTGTGGCAGGTCAGGCTCATGTAGACGTCGAACTCGAAGTCGCCATCGATGGCCTGGATCTGCTCGATCACGTCCTGCTCGACCTTCGGGGGATGGCCGCCGGTCCACAGCAGGGCCAGCACGAGCGACGTGAATTCATGGCCCAGCGGCAGGCCGGCGAAGCGCAGCTGGGTCTGCGTGCCGGCGCGCTGCAGGGTGAACGAGGGCTTGCGCGCATCGTTGCCGTCGGTGCGCAGGGTGATCTTGTCGCTGCGCAGGCCCTGGATGGTTTCCAGCAGTTCGCGGGTCTGGGTGGACACCTCGCTGCCGTCCAGGGACGCCACGATCTCGAACGGTTGCGTCACGCGCTCCAGGTAAGCCGAAAGTTGGGTTTTGAGTTGGTCGTCGAGCATGGTGGTGTCCTTTGCGATTCGAGTTGTGTCGTTGGGCGGTGCGGCCAGTGCCGGGCACGGAGCGGAGAAATCGGGGATGAGCGGGCGAAAAAAAAGCCGGACGGCATGGCGCGCACGCCATGCTGCTGTCCGGCCAGGGGCGCCCGAGGCGCCCCGCTCCTGCGGGAGGCCGAGGTGCTTAGATCTTGCCGACCAGATCCAGGGAAGGCGTCAGCGTCTTGGCGCCTTCCTTCCACTTGGCGGGGCACACCTGGCCTGGGTTGGCGGCGGTGAACTGGGCCGCCTTCAGCTTGCGCAGGGTTTCCGACACGTCGCGGGCGATTTCGTTGGAATGGATTTCCTGGGTCTTGATCACGCCATCGGGGTTGATCACGAACGTGCCGCGCAATGCCAGGCCTTCTTCAGGAATGTGCACGCCGAACGCGTTGGTCAGCTGGTGCGTGGGGTCGCCCACCAGGGGGAACTTGGCCTTGCCGACGGCGTCGGAGGTTTCGTGCCACACCTTGTGCGAGAAGTGCGTGTCGGTCGTCACGATGTAGACCTCGGCGCCGGCCTTCTGGAACTCGGCATAGTTGTCGGCCGCGTCTTCGATTTCGGTGGGGCAGTTGAAGGTGAAGGCCGCCGGCATGAAAATCAGGACGGACCACTTGCCCTTGAGGTTGGCTTCGGTCACTTCAATGAAGTCGCCCTTGCCGTCGCGGTTCACGAAAGCGGTGGTCTTGAAGGGCTGGACTTGCGTATTGATCAGGGACATTGCTGTTTCCTAGGTTGATGGCTGAACACGAAAACCTGAAGTTTAGGCGCTCCCAAGCCATCAATCCAATTAATTGACTTCATCAAGTTGATTGCCACAGGCTATAAAAAGCAAGGGCTCGATGGCGTGGGCCAGGAGCGAACGACTGTATCTGAGGACGCCCAACGCGAACACAACTCAGCATCAAACGCAGCCATACCGCCCGGGCAGGGAGATTGCCTTGCGCCACGTGGCCCGCGTCATGACAATCGCACCCCAAACCCACACAAGGAGAATCTCCATGCAAGGCGACGCACAGGTCATTTCGCATCTGCAGGCCCAGCTCAAGAACGAACTGACGGCCATCAACCAGTACTTCCTGCACTACCGGATGCTCAAGCACTGGGGCTTCGACAAGCTGGCGAAGAAGGAATACGAAGAGTCGATCGGCGAGATGAAGCATGCCGACAAGCTCATGGACCGCATCTTCATGCTGGACGGCCTGCCCAACCTGCAGGACCTGGCCAAGCTGCAAGTCGGCGAGGACGTGCCCGAGATCCTCGAATGCGACCTGCGCTCCGAGCGCGGCGCCCAGGCCACCATCAAGGACGGCATCGCCCACTGCGAAACGGTGCGCGACTATGTCTCGCGCGATCTGCTGCAGGGCATCCTGGACGACACCGAAGAGCACATCGACTTCCTCGAAACGCAGATCGACCTGCTGGCCAAGGTCGGGCTGCAGAACTACCTGCAGTCGCAGATGGGCGAGATCGAATAACGCACCACCTGCCCGGCACCCGCCACCGGGTAACCCGTGCTCCAGCCGGCCTTCGGGCCGGTTTTTCGTTTCCGGCCCGGTCCCGCCCCTCAAAGTGTGGCGCGCACGCATCAGGTGGCGTGCCCATGGCGCCCAAGTTCCCACTGTTTGTTGCGATTGCACACAACGGAATGCGAACGATTCTCATAAAACCTAGAATACCGGCCTAGCCAGCCAGTCAGTCCGCCCCGGGCCCCGTGCCCCGCCTGCAGCCAGCGCCCCAACCTGCATGGAGCCTTTCGATGCTGCACTGTCCTGCGCGCGCCTGTTTCGCCACCCCGGCCGATCACCCCTTTTCCGACACCCATTCCTGCGCGGCCGCCATCGCTTTGGTGGGCGCCGCCCGGCCATGAAGGCGGCCCGCGTCGACTGGCGCTACCGCCTGGCGATCACCTCCCGCGCCCTGGCGGGGGGGCTGGGTGGCTACGCGCTGGCGGCGGCCGCCACCGCCGCCCTCACCCTCGGCCTGATGCCGTTCATGCCGCGTGTGGAGGCGGTGCTCACCGCCACGCTGCTGTCGTGGCTGGTCTATGCCTGCGCCGTGGCATGGGCCTTCTATGCACGCACGGCCTGGGGCGCCTGGGCCGCCCTCGGGCTGCCGGCGCTCGCCCTGGGCGCGCTGGCGATGGCGCCCCGCTGGCTGGGGGGCGCATGAAGCAGAAGACCGCACCCGAGCGCGAGGGTTTCCGCCAGGCCATGGCCTGGCTGCAC
>NZ_BAAJYR010000223.1:0-5746 GCF_057546605.1 Acidovorax sp. KPB24-03
GCCAAGACGGTTGCTCAGTCCCTCCAGCGCACGGGCCACAAGCGTCGGCTGCGCCGAGGCAATGGAGCCGATGCGCAGAACACCTTGCGTGGCGCTTTCATCGGGGGGATCACCGAGCCTTGAAAAGAGCGCGCAGATGACCTCCGCACGCTCGACAGTCGTCTGTCCGGCCGCATTCAGCGTTGCAGAGCGGCCGGTCCTGTCGAACAAGGGAAATCCCAACGCGTCCTCCAGGCGCTTGATCTGGCTGCTGACGGCCGACTGGGTCAGTCCGATCTGCTCACCCGCTGACGCGAAGGTTCCGTATCTGCAAACCGCGATGAGGGTCTTGAGCTCGGGGATCATCTCCGAAGCATCCCAGAAATCGATGGAAAACCCAAAAAACCGCTGATTTTCTGGTGGCTCAGTCAGAGGGCCGCAAGAGAGCCCGCCTAGAAGTAGCCGTGCGACGGCACCTGCACCTCTTCATCATTGGCAGCACTGCCGGCCCCCACGGGCTCCTGCACCACGACCTGGTTTCGCCCGCCTTGCTTGGCCATGTACATCGCGGCATCGGCACGGGCGAAGAACTCGAGGGCGGTTTCGCCCAGCACGTATTGGGTGACACCGATCGACACCGTCACCCGGCCCCGCAGGCGGGGGTTTTCCCAAGCGTGCGACTCCACCTGCACGCGGATGCGCTCGCAGGTGTTCAGCGCAGGCAGCAAGGGCGTCGCGGGAAAGATCACCAGGAATTCTTCGCCGCCGTATCGACCGAAGAAATCGTCAGCCCGCACAGCGCCCTGCCCCAGCTTGGCAAAGGTGCGAAGCACTTCGTCCCCCTCCAGGTGGCCCATCTCGTCGTTGATCCGCTTGAAGTGATCCAGATCCACCACGGCCAGGCAAAGCGGAATGCCGCTTTCGTCCGCCAACTGCTTTTGTTCTTCGAGGGCGGCCAGGACGGACCGCCGATTCAGGCATCCCGCCAGGGCATCACGGCGCGCGCTTTCGGTAATGGAGCGCACTTCGCTGCTTTTCTTTTGCAGCAACCGGTGCAACATGCGCACACGCCCCATCAACAGCACATAGGCGGGTAATGCCAGTGCCAGCGACACGATGTGCAGCACTTCCAGGCGCAGCAATGCGGCATTCTCGTCCTGGGCATAGTGCAAACCGCTGATAGCTCCGTAGACCGCAAGGATACCGACGCACACCGCCAGTGCCATGTTGCGCGACAGGGTGAACAGGCCATAGGCCATGACCACGAACAAAAACGGCGCCAGAGCGATCTGCGTGACGGGCTCCAGATAAAAAACCAAAAGCAATGCGCCCGCCGAGCCGATCACGATGGGCAACCGCATTTGGCGGTCGGCGAAATGCTCGTGGACACCCAAATAGAAAAGGCCCATGAAAGCGACCACCAGCAATGCGATGAGGGCCGCGACCACCAGCACCGTGGAAAGACCCACCACGCCCAAGGCAAAGTAAACCAGCACACAAGCCAGATACAGCAAGCACAGCAGGACCGGCACCATCCGCGTGCGGGGACGGTCCATGCGCCGCCGCAGCATCAAGGCCACCCCCAACTCCGATTGGGGTGAATGCGTGGAGGGCTCGAGTTCGTGCAACTCTTCGCTCATTGGAAACGCATCCGTATTTTCGAAGCGCATGCGCCGGCGGGCACGTAACGTGTCCCATAAATCCCTAAAACCCATGGAAGTGTTTCCTTACGATCGAACCGATGCTCGCGCCTTGACCAGTGATAAGCAAAATTTCATTGCCAATATTACATATTGGTTCATTCAGGACAATAGTCGAAGCGCAATAGATAGGCTTTCTCGACATCCCATTCAGGAAATCGAGACAGTGGGCGGTTTAAAACGGACCTTGCCTACAAGCCTTTACTCAATAAAACAGTAAGACAGCAGCCCGTCGCACGGCAACGCGCGCCCCGGCGCGGGCTCCGAGCGTAACCGGGTCGCGCGCTCTCGTTTCAACGAATGCGAACCGAGTTGCGCGGTAAACACCCGTTGGCGATTGGAAAGAGCGGCAGCTTAAAGGTCAAAGGAGGTTGCCTGGTTTCCCAGTCACGGATCCAACCCGTGAGAAGCCATCAAAAACCATATGAAACACATATACTTCACATACGTTTCGTATAGAGGTGACTGATGGGAATCGTCAAAATTTCGGATCTGATGCACGAAAACCTGCGCGTGGCAGGCAACGCACTCAGCCGATCGATCAATGCGCAGGCCGAGCACTGGATGCGCGTCGGCATGCTCACCGAGCTGTATCCGGAGTTGAACCACCGGGAAATCTGCCAACTGCTGATCCGCGCCGAGCTCGCCGGGGGACTGGACATCTCGGTGGCTGCAACGGCCTCCTCGGGCAAGCCCGCCCCCTCCTCGCCCGGGCAACACTGATGGCCAGCGACATTCGCATCAAGTCGGCCGAGCAGATCGCGATGGCACGGCAGGCGGGGCAACTGGCCGCGGAGGTCCTCAGCATGGTGGCACCCCACGTCGTGCCCGGCGTGAGCACCGAGGCGCTCGACCGCATCTGCCATGACCACATCGTGAATGTCCAGGGCGCCATTCCAGCCAACGTGGGCTACCAGGGGTACCCCAAGACCATCCTGACCTCCGTCAACCAGGTGGTTTGCCATGGCATCCCTTCGCCCGACAAGATCCTGAAGCAGGGCGACATCGTCAACATCGATGTCGCCGTCATCAAGGATGGATGGTTCGGCGACACCAGCCGCATGTACTTCGTCGGCGCCCCCAGTACCTTGGCCCGGCGCCTGGTGGAGACGACCTATGAAGCCCTGCGGGCGGGCATCCAGCAGGTCCGACCCGGAGGGACGCTGGGCGACATTGGCCATGCCATCCAGTCCGTGGCTCACCGGGAGCACTTCAGCGTGGTGCGGGAGTACTGCGGACACGGCATCGGTCAGGTCTATCACGAAGATATGCAAGTGCTGCACTACGGCCGCCGCGGAGAGGGGCTGCGGCTGGAACCGGGCATGGTTTTCACCATCGAGCCGATGCTCAACGCGGGCAGACGCGAGACCCGGCAACTGTCCGATGGGTGGACCGTGGTGACGAAGGACCGATCCCTCTCCGCCCAGTGGGAACACATGGTGGCGGTCACGCCCGAGGGGTACGAGGTGCTCACCGCTTGGCCCGAAGGGACGGGCACCTACCCGCCCCTGACCGCCGGCAAGCCAAGTCCCTGATCCCAGCCCAGCGGCCCCTCTACCTCAGAATGGGCGTGACGCCGGGAAGCTCGCACGCATAGATCGCATTGCGCAGGGCGGCAATGACCTCGTAGCGGGGAAAGCTCCTGCGCCAGGCCAGCACGATCCGACGCACGGGTGGCGGCTGGCCGGATTCCTGCTGGATGGGCAGGTAGCGGATCTGGTTGTCGTCGTTGCGGCGGCGCTTTTCGGCGGGATGCTCATCGTCCTTGCGCCGCTTGTAGCCCGAGTGCATCTGGTCCTGCGGCACCGACAGGCGCGGCACGAGGGTAATGCCCATGCCGCGCGAGACCATGTGCTTGATGGTTTCCAGCGAGTAGCCTTCGAAGGTGTGGCTCACCCCTTCCGCATCGCCCAGGGCCGGCGCTGCCTCCGGGCTCAGTGCTTCCAGGTGTTCCCGCAAACTCTCGTCCGCCTCCAGCAGCAGCAGCGTCTCGCCCTGCAGTTCGGTCGTGGAGACGCTTTCACGCCGCGCCAGGATGTGCGAGGCAGGCACCGCCGCGATCAGGGGTTCATCGTACAGGGCCGCCTTGGCCAGCCCGGTGGAGCGAAAGGGCTCGGCCATGATGGCGCAATCGATCTCCCCGGTGCCCAGCATTTCGATCAGCCGCTCCGTGAAGCTGCCCTTGAGAATGAGCTCCATCTGCGGCGTGCGGGCCTTGGAGTGGTGCACCAGCTCGGGCAGCAGATACGGACCGACGGTATAGGACACGCCGATCTTGACCGTGCCGGCCAGCGGGTCCTTGCCGCGCTGGGCGATTTTCTGGATGGCGGCCGCATGCTCGAGGATCCGCCGGGCCTCGTAGACGATCTCCTCACCCACCGGCGTGACCGACACCTGTCCCGCCGTGCGCTCGAACAGCTTGAGTTCCAGTTCCTCTTCCAGCTTCTTGATGGCCATCGACAGCGAGGGCTGGGAGACATTGCAAAGGTGGGCTGCGCGGCTGAAACGCTTTTCCTGCGCAAGGGCGACGATGTACTTGAGTTCGGTGAGCGTCATTGTCTGGGGCGAAAAGGGACGGCAGCTGGGGTGACTCGGTTTAACACCAATCCATGAAGCAAGTATTACGCTGATTTCATTGCGCCGACTGAATACGCCGATGCGGGCATCGCGTCATTGCCTGCGCCAGGACCGGGGGTGCACCGGGGGCACGGTAGCACCCTCCTGGCCACCGCTGGTTTCCAACCGCTTCACCAGACGCTCACTGCGCCCCTGCCCCGCCTTCCCACCGCGCCTGCCATCCCCCACCCAGCGCCTGCACCAGCGTGGCGGCCGCCAGCTGCCGGTTCACCTGCAGCTGCAGCAGCGCGCGCCGTGCCGACAGCGCGGTGACCTGGGCCGTCACCACCTCGGTGTAGCTCACCTGGCCCTCGCGGTAGCGGTTCAGCAGTTGCTGCTCGGTGAGGTTGGCGGCCGACACGGCTTCCTGGCGCAAAGGCTCCTGCGCCTGCAGCGTGCGCAGCACGGTGAGCTGGTCCTCCACGGCCTGGAAGGCGGTCAGCACCGTCTGGCGGTAGGTGGCCGCGCGGGCGTCGCGGGCGGCCTCGGCCCCTTCCACCCGGGCGGCGATGGCGCCGCCGTCGAACACCGTCTGCGCCACCGACAGCCCCAGCGACCACAGCGCGCCGGAGGCGCTGAACAGATCGCCCACGCTGGTGCCGCTGCGGCCCAGCGAGGCCGTGAGGCTCAGGCTGGGGTAATAGGCCGAGCGCTGCACGCCGATCTGCGCATTGGCCGCGGCCACCGCACGTTCGGCCGCGGCAATGTCGGGACGGCGCTGCAGCAGGGTCGACGGAATGCCTGCGGGCACCTCGGGGGCCCGCATGTTCCAGGGCGCGGGTGGCAGCGTGAACGAGGCCGGTGCCACCCCCGTCAGCACGGCGATGGCGTGTTCGTAGCGGGCGCGGTTTTGCTGCATGGTGGCGAGATCCGCGCGCGCGTTGGCCAGCTGGGTGCGGGCCTGCAGCACGTCGGAGTTGGCCACCACGCCAGCGGCGTAGCGGTTCTGGGCGATCTGCAGGCTGCGCTCGTAGCCCTGCACGGTGGCCTGCAGCAGATTGATTTCGGCATCGGCTTCGCGCAGCTGGAAATAGGCCGACACCAGCGAGCCCACGGCAGACAGCCGGGCAGAAGCCAGATCGGCTTCGCTGGCCTGGGCATTGGCGCTGGCGTTGTCCACTGCACCGCCCAGGCGCCCCCACAGATCGGGTGCCCAGTCCGCACCCAGTGCCGCCTGGGTGGTGGTACCGCGGCGGGTGGAGCCCTCGCCGCCCGCGCGCGAGCCGCTGCCCGACAGGCTGACCGAGGGCAACAGGCCGGCGCGCTGCTCGCGCACCAGCGCCTGCGCCTGGGCGTAGGCCGCCACGGCGGCCGCGATGTTCTGGTTGGACAGTTGCACCTGCGAGGCGAGGCGGTTCAGGTCGTCGTCCTGGAACAGCGTCCACCAGTCGCCGCGGTCGATCGCATCGGCAGGCGCGGCGGGCTGCCACACCGCCCCCGCTTCCTTGAAG
>NZ_BAAJYR010000224.1:0-5730 GCF_057546605.1 Acidovorax sp. KPB24-03
CTGATTCCCCGGCCCCGTCCTGTCGCTTATCTTTGGAGATAGGAAAAGGACTGTGCATATGACTAGGCATACGGAGTCAGTAGAGGTAGTCGTTAAAGACCAGCGCCGCAGGCGCTGGTCCCGCGCAGAGAAGTCGGCACTGGTGCGCCGCACCTACGAACTAGGCATGAGCGTGTCGCTGGTGGCTCGGCAGGAAGGCGTGTCGGCGGGGCTGCTGTTCCAGTGGCGCAAGCTCGAACGACAGGGAGCCTTGACCGCCGTGTCTGCTGGTGAAGCTGTGGTGCCGCCGCGTTTTCTGTCCCAGCCGGGACAACATTGGCTGGCATCCGCGCCCGGACTCTCTAGAATCAAAAGCACGATCGTTCTTTTCTAGTTTTCTAGATCAAACCAAGGGACAAGCAATGACCGCTGAGTACCAAGTCCACGGCGATGTGGCCGTGATCACGCTCGACAACCCCCCCGTCAATGGCCTGGGCCATGCCACCCGCCAGGGCGTGGCCGACGGGCTGGCGCGTGCCAACGCCGACGCGGCCGTCCGCGCCATCGTCATCACGGGCGCCGGTGGGGCGTTCTCCGGCGGGGCCGACATCAAGGAGTTCGGCACCGACAAGGCGCTGCAGGAGCCCAACCTGCAATCGGTGATCCTGGCGGTGGAGAACTCGGCCAAGCCCGTGGTGGCGGCCATCCATTCGGTGTGCATGGGCGGCGGGCTGGAACTGGCGCTGGGCTGCCATTACCGCATCGCCGCGCCGGGCTGCAGCGTGGCGCTGCCCGAGGTCAAGCTGGGCCTGCTGCCCGGCGCCGGCGGCACGCAGCGCCTGCCGCGCGTGCTGGGCGTGGAGGCCGCGCTCAACATGATAGTGAGCGGCGAGACGGTCAAGAGCGAGCTGATCGGCTCCATCCCCGGCCAGAAGCTGTTCGACAAGCTGGTGGCTTCGCCCGAAGCGCTGGCCGCCGAGGCCCTGGCCTTTGCTAAGAGCGTTGCCGACGTGCGCCCCCTGCCGCTGGTGCGCAACCTGCCGTGCAAGCACCCCGAGGGCGATGCGTACTTCCAGTTCGCGCGCAACATGGTCAAGGGCATGGCCAAGAACTTCCCCGCGCCCGCCAAGTGCGTGGACGCCGTCGAGGCCGCCACCAAGCGCAAGTTCGCCGACGGCATCGCCTACGAGCGGGAGCTGTTCATCAACCTGATGTGGACGCCCGAGTCCCGCGCGCTGCGCCACCTGTTCATGGCCGAGCGTGCCGCGAGCAAGATCGCCGACGTGCCCTCCAGCACCCCGAAGCGCGACATCCAGAAGGTCGGCGTGATCGGCGCGGGCACCATGGGCGGCGGCATCGCCATGAACTTCCTGAACGCGGGCATTCCCGTGACGATTCTGGAGACCAAGCAGGAGGCGCTGGACCGCGGCATCGCCACGATCCGTAAGAACTACGAGTCGCAGGTCAAGAAGGGCAAGCTCAAGGAAGACAAGTACCAGCAGCGCATGGGCCTGCTCGCCACCACGCTGGACTACGCCGACCTCAAGGACGCCGACCTCATCATCGAAGCGGTGTTCGAAGAACTGGGCGTGAAGGAGGCCGTGTTCAAGCAACTCGATGCCGTGGCCAAGCCCGGCGCGATCCTGGCGTCCAACACCTCCACGCTGGACGTGGACAAGATCGCCGGCTTCACGAAGCGCCCGCAGGACGTGGTGGGCATGCACTTCTTCAGCCCTGCCAACGTGATGAAGCTGCTGGAAGTGGTGCGCGGCCAGGCCACGGCCAAGGACGTGCTGGCCACGGTGATGGCCCTGGCCAAGAAGATCAAGAAGACCGCCGTGGTCTCGGGCGTGTGCGACGGCTTCATCGGCAACCGCATGATCGAGCAGTACAGCCGCCAGGCGGGCTTTTTGATCGAGGAAGGCGCCACACCGCAGCAGGTGGACAAGGCGGTGGAGGAGTTCGGCTTCGCCATGGGCCCGTTCCGCATGGGCGACCTGGCCGGCAACGACATCGGCTGGGCGATCCGCAAGCGCCGCTACCAGGAAAAGCCGGACATGAAGTACAGCAAGACGGCAGACCTGCTGTGCGAGATGGGCCGCTACGGCCAGAAGACCGGCGCGGGCTGGTACGACTACCAGGCCGGCAAGCGCGATGCGATCCCGAGCGAGGTGGTCAACCGCATGATCGAAGACCACCGCAAGGCCCTGGGCATCACGCCGCGCAAGATCTCGGACGAAGAGATCGTGCAGCGCCTGGTGTTCTCGCTGGTGAACGAAGGCGCGCACATCCTGGAGGACGGTATCGCCGGCAAGTCGGGCGACATCGACATGGTGTACCTCACCGGCTACGGCTTTCCGATCCACCGCGGCGGCCCCATGCACTACGCCAATGAGGTCGGCCTGTTCAACGTGGTGCAGGCCATGAAGCGCTTCGCGCAGAACCCGCTGGACGATGCGAAGTTCTGGGAGCCCGCGCCGCTGCTGGCCCGGCTCGCCGCGGAAGGCAAGGCCTTCTCCTGACCCGACCGACCGCACCGCACGTGTCCCCCCGAATCCCAAGGAATTGCACATGACCTCCGCAGTGATCGTTTCCACCGCCCGCACGCCGCTCGCCAAGAGCTGGAAGGGCTCGTTCAACATGACCCACGGCGCCACGCTGGGCGGCCATGCCGTGCAGCACGCCATCGCGCGCGCCGGCATCGACGGCGCGGAAGTGGAAGACGTCATCATGGGTTGCGCCAACCCCGAGGGCGCCACGGGCGCCAACATCGCGCGCCAGATCGCGCTGCGCGCCGGCCTGCCGGTCAGCGTGTCGGGCGTGACGGTGAACCGCTTTTGCTCGTCGGGCCTGCAGACCATCGCCCTGGCGGCGCAGCGCATCATCGCCGGCGAGGCCGACGTGTACGTGGCCGGCGGCGTGGAGAGCATCTCCTGCGTGCAGCAGGAGATGAACCTGCACATGCTGCGCGACCTGGCACTGGCCAAGGCCAAGCCCGAGATCTACTGGAGCATGCTGGAGACCGCCGAGCAGGTCGCCAAGCGCTATGGCATCGGCCGCGACGCCATGGACGAATACGGCGCCGCCAGCCAGCAAAAGGCCTGCGCCGCGCAGGCCGCGGGCTTGTTCGACGACGAGATCGCTCCCATCACCGTGACGGCCGGCGTGGCCGACAAGGTGCGCGGCCTCATCACCCAGCAAGTCACAGTCAGCAAGGACGAAGGCACGCGCGAAGGCACCACCAAGGAAGGCATCAGCGGCATCCGCCCTGCCGTGCCCGGCGGCGTGATCTCGGCCGGCAATGCCAGCCAGTTCTCGGACGGCGCCGGCGCCTGCGTGCTGGTGAGCGAGGACTACGCCAGCCGCAAGGGCCTGAAGCCCCTGGGCCGCTTCCTGGGCTTCGCGGTGGCGGGCTGCGAGCCCGACGAGATGGGCATCGGCCCCGTGTTCGCCGTGCCCAAGGTGCTCAAGAAGCTGGGCCTCACGGTGAACGACATCGACCTGTGGGAGCTGAACGAGGCCTTCGCCGTGCAGGTGCTGTACTGCCGTGACAAGCTGGGCATTCCCGCCGACCGCCTGAACGTGAACGGCGGCGCCATCGCCCTGGGCCACCCCTACGGCGTGAGCGGCCAGCGTCTCACGGGCCATGCGCTCATCGAAGGCAAGCGCCGCGGCGCCAAGCGCGTGGCGGTGACCATGTGCATCGGCGGCGGCATGGGCGCGGCCGGCATCTTCGAAGTGCTGTAACCGCACGGGGCACGCCCATGGCCGCGCCACCCGTCACCGTGCCGCCCGAGGCCTTCCTGGCCATGGGCCGCGAGGTGCTGGCGGCGCAGCCCTTCAGCGTGCTGCTGGGCGCCGAACTGCACGCGTTCGCCCCGGGCGGGTGCGAACTGCACCTGCCCATCACCGAGCAGATCCGCCAGCAGCACGGCTTCGTGCACGGCGGGGCGGTGAGCTACCTGGCCGACAACGCGCTCACCTACGCGGGCGGCTCGGCGCTGCGGGTGCCGGTGGTCACCTCGGAGTTCAAGATCAACTACGTGCGGCCCGCCGTGGGCGAGCGCCTGGTGGCTCGCGCCCAGGCCGTGCATGCCGGGGCGTCGCAGGCGGTCTGCCGCTGCGACGTGTTCGCGGTGCAGGGCGGGGTGGAAAAGCTCTGCGCCATCGCCCAGGGCACCATCGTGGCCCTGCCGTCGCATGCCGCGCCTTCGCCACCGGCTTCGCCCGGCTGAACGCCGGTGGTGGTTGTTTGCTATTATTTTTGTAGCTGTATGCCGCCGCATTCATTGCGGTGAAGCCTTATTCGATGCCCCATCATGAGCCTGCGCACCACGGTTGATTTCTTGCTCTACGACTGGCTGGACGCTCCCGCGCTGCAGGCGCGCGAGCGCTTTGCCGACCATTCGCGCGAAACCTTCGATGCGGTGCTGGACACCTGCGAGCGCATCGCCCGCGAAAGATACGCCCCGTTCAACCGCCTGGTGGACACCGAGGAGCCGCGTTTCGACGGCGAGAAGGTGATCCTGCCGCAGGCCACGCAAGAGGCGCGTCGCGCCTATGCCGAGTCGGGCCTGCTGGGCGCCGCGCAGGATTACGAGCTGGGCGGCATGCAGCTGCCCTACACGGTGGAGGCGGCGGCCAACAGCTTCTTCGCCGCGGCGTCGGCCAGCATCGGCTCCAACCTGCTCACCTCGGGCAATGCCAACCTGCTGATGGCGCACGGCACGCCGGCGCAGCAGCAGGTGTTCGCGCACAACGAATTCAACGGCCGCTGGGCCGGCACCATGTGCCTGTCGGAGCCGCAGGCAGGCTCGTCGCTCTCGGACGTGGCCACGCGCGCCGTGCCGGACGCGGACGGCGATGGCGGCGGCGATGCCTGGCGGCAGGACCCGCTGGGCCCCCGCTACCGCCTCACCGGCAACAAGATGTGGATCTCCTCCGGCGACCATGAGCTGACCGAGAACATCGTGCACCTGGTGCTGGCCAAGATCCCCGGGCCGGATGGCAAGCTGGTGCCGGGCACGCGCGGCATCTCGCTGTTCATCGTGCCCAAGCGGCTCGTCGATGCGCAGGGCCAGCTCACGGGCGTGCGCAACGACGTGGCGCTGGCGGGGCTCAACCACAAGCTGGGCTGGCGCGGCACGACGAACACGCTGCTCAACTTCGGCGAGGGGCGCTACCCCGTCGAGGGGCGCGCGGGCGCCATCGGTTACCTGGTGGGGCAGCCGGGCGAGGGCCTGAAGTGCATGTTCCACATGATGAACGAGGCGCGCATCGCCATCGGCATGGCCGCGACCATGCTGGGCCTGGCCGGCTACCACGCGAGCCTGGACTACGCGAAGAACCGGCCGCAGGGCCGTCTGCTGGGCAAGGCCGGCAAGGACGCGAGCGCCCCCCAGGTGCGCCTGATCGAGCATGCCGACATCAAGCGCATGCTGCTGGCGCAAAAGAGCTACGGCGAGGGCGCGCTGGCGCTCAACCTGTACTGCGCGCGCCTGGTGGACGAGCAGAACACCGGCACCTCGCCCGACGCCGACGAGGCGCGGCTGCTGCTGGAGGTGCTGACGCCGATTGCCAAGAGCTGGCCCAGCGAGTGGTGCCTGGAGGCCAATTCCCTCGCCATCCAGATCCACGGCGGCTACGGCTACACGCGCGACTTTCCCGTGGAGCAGTACTGGCGTGACAACCGCCTGAACATGATCCACGAGGGCACGCACGGCATCCAGGCGCTGGACCTGCTGGGCCGCA
>NZ_BAAJYR010000225.1:0-5610 GCF_057546605.1 Acidovorax sp. KPB24-03
CCCCCCCAGCGCCGGCGAGCCGTCCGACAGCGAATACGAAGACCTGCTCGGACTGTGGTCGGACCTGGAATCCGCCCTGGCGGTGATCCTCTCGCGGCCCCTGCAGGTGCACGACTTTCCCGCCAAGGTGCGCCAGTGCGACCGGTGGCTGCAGGAACTGGTGGCGCACGACATCGACGCGGCGCTGTACCTGATGTTCCAGCTGGCCTCCACCTCCACGGTGGGCTACAGCACCTCGCACGCCCTGGTGTGCGGCACGCTGTGCCACATCCTCGCGCACGAGCTGCAGCTGCCCTCCCTGGAGCGCGACAGCCTGGTGCGGGCCGCGATCACCATGAACATCGGCATGACCGCGCTGCAGGACGAGCTGGCCAGCCAGCGCGAGCGGCCCAGCCCCGCGCAGCAGGAGGCCATCGAGGCGCACCCGCTGCGCAGCATGACCCTGCTGGAACAGCTGGACGTGAAGGACCCGCTGTGGCTGGACGTCGTGGGCCAGCACCATGCGCCGTTGGCCGAGACGCAGCCGCTGGCGGGCATGCCCGCCGAGGACCGGCTCAGCCGCATCCTGGGAACGATCGACCGCTACGCCGCGATGATCAGCCCGCGCAAGTCGCGTGCGGGCCGCAGCGCCACGGACTCGGTGCGCGCCATCGTGGGCCAGGACGTGGACCGGCGCGACGAAGTCACCTATGCGCTGGTGCGCGCCGTCGGGCTGTGCCCGCCCGGCACCTTCGTGCGGCTGGACAACGGCGAGACCGCGCTGGTGCTGCGCCGCAGCGAGAAGGTCAACGCCCCCCTGGTGGCCAGCCTGCTCGACCGCGACGGTGAGCACCTGGCCCAGCCCCGGCTGCACCAGACGGCCAGCGGCCGGCCACGCATCCAGTCGGCGCTGGCCCGACCCGCGGTGAAGGTGGAGATCAACCACCGCACGCTGGTGCGCCTGGGCCACTACGCGGCCCAGCACAGCAGCGGGCTGATGGGGTTGGTGAGCACGGCCGGCCGGCCCTGACCGGGCGGCTCCCCCCCGCCTGGCTCCGTTCCCTTCGATTCAGGGCTTTTTCTTCTTCTGGCCCAGCCGGGATTCGGTGCCGGCCATGAGGCGGCGGATGTTTTCGCGGTGCCGCCACACCAGCAGCGCCGACATGGCGGCGATGGCCACGCCGATGGTCGCCTCGGTGTACCAGAGCACGCCGCCGAACATCACGTAGTACAGCGGCGCGAACACGGCCGCCGCGAGCGACGCGCCCGAAGAGTATCGAAAGAAGAACGCGATGATGACCCAGGTCAGCAGCGTGGCCAGCCCCAGCCATGGGCTGATGCCGACCAGCACGCCCAGCGCCGTGGCCACGCCCTTGCCGCCCTCGAAGCGGAAGAACACGGGCCACAGATGCCCGAGGAATGCCGCCAGGCCCACCAGCGCCACCGTGCCGTCCTCCAGGCCATGGGGCTTGCCGAAGGCCTGCACCAGCACCACGGGCAGCCAGCCCTTGACCGCATCGAGCAGCAGCGTGATCACGGCCGCGGCCTTGGAGCCGGAGCGCAGCACGTTGGTGGCGCCGGGGTTCTTGCTGCCATAGGTGCGGGGATCGTTCAGGCCCATGGTGCGGCTCACGATGACGGCGAACGACAGGGAGCCCAGCAGGTAGGCGGCCACGGTGGCCAGGAGGCAATAGACGGTGGTCAAGGTAGGAATTCCTTCAGGATGCGGGCGTCACGAGAGGCCGGTGGCGGGCGCCACGGGGGGCCGGTGGCCGGCGCCCCGAAGGCGCGGCCCCGGTTCGGCGGGGCGGCCTATTCTGCCAGCGCGCACTGCACCGGTTTGGCACCGAGCTGCTGCACGCACACCTGCGGATCGATCTGCACCAGAAAGCCCCGGCGGCCGCCGTTGATGGCGATGCGCGGCAGCGCGAGGATGCTTTCCTCGATGTACACCGGCATGTCGCGCCGCGTGCCGAACGGCGAGGTGCCGCCCACCAGATACCCGCTGTGGCGGTTGGCCACCTCGGGCTGGCAGGGCTCGACCGACTTGGCGCCGATCTGGCGGGCCAGGTTCTTGGTGGACACCTTGCGGTCGCCGTGCATGAGCACGATGAGGGGTTTTGCATCCTGGTCCTGCATCACCAGCGTCTTGACGACGACGTGCTCGTCCAGCCCCAGGCTGGCCGCGCTGTGCGCGGTGCCGCCGTGCTCCACGTAGTCGTAGGGGTGCTCGGTGAAGGCCACGCCCTGGCGCCGCAGCCACTGGGTGGCCGGGGTTTCGCTCACATGGGCGGCCTTGGCGGCCTTCTTGCTCACAGTGCCGGGTCTCGCAGTTCCCAGCGGACCGCGTCGATGGCCGCGAGCAGCTCGGGCGAGAGCACCGTGCCCCAGGCATCGAGGTCTTCGTCCAGCTGGGCCAGCGAGGTCACGCCGATGATGGTGCTGGCCACCTGCCACTTGGTGTAGCAGAACGCCAGCGCCATCTGCGTGGGCGTGAGGCCGTGCTCGCGCGCCAGCGCGTTGTAGCGGCGCGAGGCCTCCAGCGCCTCGGGGCGGCCCCAGCGCTGCTTGCGCACCGATTCGTAGCTGGCGATGCGCGCGCCCTTCGGCGCACCGGCGCCGGTCGTGCCGCTGGCGTCGTACTTGCCCGTCAGCAGCCCGAAGCCCAGGGGCGAATACGCCAGCAGCGACACGCCCAGGCGGTGGCAGGACTCGTCCATGCCGTTTTCCCAGGTGCGGTTGATGAGGCAGTACGGGTTCTGCACCGTGGCCACGCGCGGCAGGCCGTGCTGCTCGGCCAGCCGCACGAACTCGTGCACGCCGTAAGGCGTTTCGTTGGACAGGCCGATGGCGCGCACCTTGCCGGCCTGCACCAGCCCGGCCAGCGCCTGCAGCTGGTCGTGGATGGGGGTGGCCGAGGTTTCCTTGGCGGGGTCGTAGTACACCGTGCCGAACGCGGGCACGTGGCGCTCGGGCCAGTGGATCTGGTAGAGGTCGATCACGTCGGTCTGCAGGCGGCGCAGGCTGGCGTCGCAAGAGGCCACGATGTCGGCCGGGGTCATTCCCTTGCCTTCGCGCACCCAGGGCATGCCGCGCGAGGGGCCCGCCACCTTCGTGGCCAGCACCGTCTTTTCGCGGGCGCCGGGGCGGCTGGCGAACCAGCGGCCGATGATGGTCTCGGTGGCGCCGTAGGTCTCGGCGCGCGCCGGCACGGCGTACATCTCGGCGGTGTCGATGAAGTTCACGCCCCGCTCCAGCGAGCGGTCGAGAATGGCATGGGCCGTGGCTTCGTCCACCTGTTCGCCGAACGTCATGGTGCCCAGGCAGATGGGCGTAACCTGGAGCGCGCTGGCGCCCAATGGGATTTTTTGCATGGAGAGAAGACCTACAAGCTGCGGATGGGCTGGGCAGAATAATGGATTTTCCCTGTTCCCGCAGCGAGCGCGCCGCATGCCCGAAGGCCCGCAGCAGGGCCCCGAACGAGCGGGCCGCCCGCTTGTCCCAGCCTTGACTGACGCCGCCGCGCCCTGCGCGAATAATCGCCCGATGTACCAGCCCGCCCGCGCCTCCCAGAGCGAATTCGTCCCCGTCCGCACCCTGCAGTACCACGTTCGCCGCTGGAACGGCGAGCCGTCGCCCGCCTCCGCTTCCCCGTCTTCCCCTTCTCGGCCCCCTCTGGTGCTGATGCACGGCTGGATGGACGTGGGCGCGTCCTACCAGTTCGTGGTGGACGCGCTGTCGCAGGCGTTCTTCGGCGGCCGCATGGTCATTGCCCCCGACTGGCGGGGCTTCGGCCTGAGCCGCCTGCCCGCGCCCTGCGATCACTACGTGTTCGCCGACTACCTGGCCGACCTGGATCACCTGCTGGACCACTACGCGCCCGGCCAGCCGGTCGATCTGGTGGGCCACAGCATGGGCGGCAACGTGTGCATGGCCTATGCCGGCGTGCGGCCCGCGCGCATCCGCCGGCTGGTGAACCTGGAAGGCTTCGGCCTGCCGGCCACCACGCCCGACCAGGCCCCCCGTCGCTACGCGCAGTGGATGGACGAGATCCGGGCGCTGGAGCGCGGCGAGAAATCGCTCAAGGCCTACGACAGCGCCGACGGCGTGGCCCAGCGCCTCATCAAGACCAATCCGCGCCTGTCCGCCGACAAGGCCGCCTGGCTGGCCCGCCAGTGGGCCGCGCCCGACGCGCAGGGCCGCTGGCGCATCCTGGGCGATGCGGCGCACAAGATCACCAGTTCGCAGATCTACCGCGTGGAGGAAGCGCTGGCCCTGTACGACGGCATCACCGCGCCCACCCTCGCGGTGGAGGCCAGCGACGACAGCATGGGCCTGTGGTGGAAGGACCGCTACGACCTGCCCGAATACCACGCCCGCCTGCGCCACGTGCGCGATTGCCGCACCGCCGTGGTCCAGGACGCCGGGCACATGCTGCACCACGACCAGCCCGGCGCGGTGGCGGCGCTGATCGAGTCGTTCCTGAGCACTCCTGAATAAAACAGGCCGCCAGCGCATATTCCACTAGGGCTTCTTGCTATCATTTTTGAAATATCGGCCGGTTTTGCGCCCCGGCAACGGGGCCGGCCGGCTGCGCCCTGCGCCCCGTGGAAGGGCATTGGGGGCGTGCGGCGCATCGCGTGAGAAAATCGCCGGTTATTCCACCGAACACTCAGGACACGCACCATGGACGCAGAACGCATCAACCTCATCGGCAACACCCTCTCCGACCTGACCGTGCGCACGCAAGAGTTACGGAGGTATCTTTGACTTCGATGCCAAATTCGAACGCCTGCGCACGGTAAACGCCTCGCTGGAAGACCCCACGGTCTGGAACGACCCCAAGAAGGCCCAGGAGCTGGGCAAGGAAAAGAAGAGCCTGGACGGCGTGGTGCTCACGCTGGAGCGGCTCACGCGCGAGCTGGCCGACAACACCGAGCTCTTCGACATGAGCAAGGAAGAAGGCGACGACGACGGCCTGATGACCATCGAGGCCGAGACCGCCAAGCTCAAGCCCGAGATCGAGATGCTCGAGTTCCGCCGCATGTTCAGCAACGAGGCCGATCCGCTCAACTGCTTCGTGGACATCCAGGCCGGCGCCGGCGGCACCGAGGCCTGCGACTGGGCGGGCATGCTGCTGCGCCAGTACCTCAAGTACGCCGAGCGCAAGGGCTTCAAGACCACGGTGGAGGACGAAACCCCGGGCGACGTGGCCGGCATCAAAAGCGCCACGATCAAGATTGAGGGCGAATACGCCTATGGCCTGCTGCGCACCGAGACGGGCGTGCACCGGCTGGTGCGCAAGAGCCCGTTCGACTCGTCCGGCGGGCGCCACACCAGCTTCGCCAGCCTGTTCGTCTATCCGGAGATCGACGACTCGATCCAGATCGACATCAACCCGGCCGATGTGCGCACCGACACCTTCCGCGCCAGCGGCGCCCGGCGGCCAGCACATCAACAAGACCGATTCGGCCGTGCGTTTGACGCACATTCCAACCGGCATCGTCGTTCAGTGCCAGGATGGCCGCAGCCAGCACAGCAACCGCGACGTGGCATGGCAGCGCCTGCGCTCGCGCCTGTACGACTTCGAGATGCGCAAGCGCCAGGAAGAGCAGCAGAAGCTGGAAGACA
>NZ_BAAJYR010000226.1:0-5594 GCF_057546605.1 Acidovorax sp. KPB24-03
TGGGAAAAAGAAGGCCGGCTGAGGCCGGCGCGGGCGGATCAGAACGCGACGGACATCGACACCGCCACCGTGCGGCCGGCATGGGTGAGCAGTTCGATGTCGCGCTGGTCGCGCGCCACCGAAGGCTGCAGGCTGCGGGCGCTGGCGTAGTCCCAGTAGCGCTTGTCGGTCAGGTTGTAGATGCCGGCCTGCAGGCGCACGCTCTTGTTCACCTGCCAGTAGCCGCTCAGGTCGAGCACGGAATAGCCGGGCACGCGGAACAGCTGGGTGGTGGCGTCGGTGAGCGCCGCGCCCGCGTTGGTGTAGCTGTCGCGGTTGGTGGCCTCTGCCCGCTTGGCGGCCACGAAGGTGCCGGTGAAGTTCACGCCCCATTGCTTCATGGGTGCGTCGTAGCCCACGCCGACGATGGCCTTGCGTGGCAGCACGGAGTCGAGCGCCACATCCTTGTCGCCGGCGTAGTGCGACCGCGACGTGCCCTTGCTCAGGCTCACCGCCCAGGTGGTGTACAGGCCGCGGGCCGCCGGGCTCCACTGGCCGTGTTCCAGGCGTGCGCTCAATTCGAGGCCGTAGATGGTGGCTTCGTCGCGGTTCTCGGCCTGGTAGATGGTGCCGATGTGCGCAGGCACGTTCGTGAACAGGCTGGGCGCGCTGGCGCGCGTGTAGCGGGTGTAGGCGATGAAATCGCGGTAGCGCGTATAGAAGACCGAGCTGTTGAGCGTCACGCCGTCGGCCGGCGATCCCTTGACGCCCACCTCGAACGCGTTGCTCGACTCTTCCTTCAGGTCGCGGTTGCCGATCAGCGCGTACTGGTTGCCCGTGGCGTAGTTGCTGGCCATGTTCCACGAGCCGAAGATCTCGCCCGGCGACGGCGCGCGGCCGCTGCGCTTGTACTGCGCATACGTGATGAAGCGCGGCGCGAGGTCATAGGTCAGGCCCAGGCTGGGGCTCCAGAGGGTGGTGGAGGGCGCATTGCCGTACAGGCGCCTCACGTCCTGCTCGGTGAGCACGCCGGAGACGAAGTTGCCGAGGTTGCGGGTCTGGATGTCGATGCGGTCCACGCGCAGGGCGGGAATCACGGCAAGCCGCTTGCCGCCCGCATCGAAGGCGATGTCGTCCTGGAGAAAGGCGCCCAGGCGCCGGGTGGTGGTGTCGGGCTGGGGCTTCATGTAGCCCGCCACGTTCCAGGGGCGGTCCACGTCCTGGGTGGAGGCATTGGCGCCGAAGCTTAGCTGGTGCCGGCCGATGCGTTTGTCCGCCGTGGTGGACGCCCCCCAGGTGCGGGTCTGGTTCTCGGAAAGATTGCGCACCAGGGCGCCGGTGGCCAGCGTGGTGGTGTCGGTCACGTCCGTGGTGCCCGTGTCCTGGAAGTACAGGCGGGTGTCCGCGTGGTCCACCCAGGCATTGCGCGGCGTCCACTGGTGGGTCAGCTGCAGCGTGTTGCGCTCCGTGTCGCTGGCCTGGCGGGACTGCTCGGTGATGGCCGTGTTGGTGGTGTTCCACCCGTGGAAGAAGGTGTCATTCTTGCGGCGGTACAGGTCGGCCGAGAGTTCCAGCCGATTGCTGCCGTCCACGCGCAGGCCGCCCTTGAGCAGCAGGCGTCCGAGTGCCAGTCGTCGGGGTAGCTGTTCACCACGTCGCTGTGGTTGCGCGCCGCGTGGCCGTCCCGGCGCGAATAGGCGATCAGGCCATCGAGGTCGCCGCTGCGGGCGGCGCCGGTGAAGCTCTCGTTCCATGCTCGGTCGGCCGAGTCGTAGCCGATCTTGGCGCCCAGGTACGAGGTCCGGTCGCCCCGCAGGTAGTCGCTCGCCGATTTGGTCTTGAAGCTCACGGCGCCCCCGATGCCGCCGGCGGAGCGCTTGGCGGAGGTGGTGCCGGACAGGATGTTGACCGAGGAAAACATCTCGGGGTCGATGAAGTCGCGTCCGATGCCGAAGGTGTTCGCGCCCACGCGGCTCACGTAGGGGCGGGTGGTGGCGTCGGGCATTTCCACGCCGTCCACGTCCATGCCCACGCGGTTGCCTTCGATCCCGCGGATGTTGTAGCCCGTCGTGCCGGAGCGGTCGAAGCTGCTGCGATTGCGGGTGGTGCCCGCAGCGGTGCCCGGGGCCGAGACCAGCGGCTGGTTGCGCACCACGTCCTTCATGCTGCCAGCCTGCTCCAGTGCCTCGCCGCTGACGACGGTGGAGGTGCCTGGACTGCGTTCGGCCTCGTCCACCACGTCCACCTGCGGCAGCAGTGCCGTCCTCACGGCGCCTGGGGTGCCGGTGCCGGAGCCCTGTCCCCACGCCGGCGCGGCAGGGGCGGCGAGGACCGCCAGGAGCGCAGCACCCGCCAGCGGGCGAAGGGCATGCGGAATGGGGGCGAAGCGCAGGGCGCCGTGCGCAAGAGAAACAGGCCGGAGGTGCAGGCAGTGAACCATGGAGTGCGTCGAAAAGGGTTGTCTGCTGGATACCCTCTCGCGCGGTCTGAACACTGCCGATCGCGGCACCGTCGTCCCTGCAGGTTGTCTGGCTCACGGCGCACATTGTCACACAAATGAGAATATTTCTCATTTGCGTTGGTGCATTGAATGGAAGGATTCCACGCTGCGCGATGCACCTTGCGGCCTGATGGAATCGACGGCTCGGCGGGGGGGCCATGATCCGGCGCGCCTGCCAAGGTTCAATGTCGCGCGTTCCTGTCAACTTTGTTTTTCGCAACCCGGCCAATCGCTTCGCTTGTCGAGGCATGTGGCGCCTTCGCACATTCAACGATGGAACGGCCGGCACATTTTCAGAGACGACTGCCGGCTGGTGTAAAGGGCACCAAATCCGCATGTCGCGCGGAAATATATAAGCGATAACGGTTGAAAGAACGACGATGAAAAACGCAAAACCGAAGCCACCCGTGCGTGGCCCCGCACTGTCATCCCGGCGCAAGGCCTGTGCCAGGGACGCAGCCCTGCAACTGGGGGCCGACGAGGCCACTGCCCGGATTTTTGGAGAAACGGGCGAAGCGAAAGTGGGGCCGTTCACGCTGCGCGTGGCACCCCTGAGCCATCGGGACAATGGCCCATGGGCCGCCATTGCCACGATGGCCCGGCCCGAGCATGTTCCGGCGGAAACCTGGACCGACGCGCTGCTGGTCGCCAACGGGCAGTCGATGCTCAGCTCCGACTGGGGCTATGGCATGGAAGACAACGGCGATGCCGTGCTGGTGCGCCGCCTGGAGACGCAGCAGGAAAACGAGCAGCTTCTTGCCGCGCAGCTTGGCGGCTTGCTGGTCATGTGCCAAGGCACCCGGGAGGGGGTGCTGGCACTGGGCGCAGCCTCGCCGCGCAAAGGAGGTGTGCAATGAGCGCCGTTCTCGCACCCCGCCCGCAGCCACCCGCCCCTGTGCAGGAGTTCGAAGCGTCATCCCGCGTTCTGGCGCTGGTCAGGGACACGGCCTTGTTCCTGGGCGCATCGCAGGAGCAGGCAAAGGATGCCTCGCGCACCGGAACCATCGCTCTGGAAAGCCGCACCATTGCCTTGGTGCCCGACGTGGACGAGGAGGCGCTGATCATGACAGCGCCCTTGCTCGCAGACTGCCTGGACGATCCGGCCCGGCGCGTGGCCGCGCTGCAGGCATCCACGCAGCTGATGCTCAGCCTTGGAGCCGTTTTTGCCCGCGGTTTCGCGGGGCCGCAACTGCTGTGCCGGTGTCCACTGGGCAACGCCTCGGCGGAGGTCGTCGCTTGGCACATTCTGCAACTGGCTGCGCTGGCCAATGCCGTGCAGGCGGGCGTTCCCTGCGCGGCACCCGAAGCCTCCGGCGGCCACAAGGAGCGTACCCATGCTCAATAAAACGAACGCGTCCGGTTCGACCACACCGATCCGCCCCACACTTTCCCCTGAACCTCAGACGCCCCAGGCCCGCTCCTCGGGCGCCAGCATTTCCGGACGCCTTCAGCACGAGTCGCTGACCGGCCGGCGAGGCCTGTCCCATGCGCATCCGCAGACGATGCCGCCGCGCCAGGCGCTTCAAGAAGGGGATTCCTTCTCCCTGCTGTCCAGTCCTACGCGTTCCGAATCCTTCCATACCCCTCTATCCGGAGGCAGCCGTCGCTGGATTAGCAGCGAACCCGTTACTCCGAACGCCGGTGGTTTCGGTGAGGGAACGGCGATGACCGAGGTTTCAAACACCAATGCGTCGTTCTCGCCCATGGGCCAGTTGCCGGCGCTGGAAGAGCTCGTTGATATCCCGCTGGACCGGTTCCTGCGCGCCAGTCGCCGGGTCGATATGCCAGAGCTGCAGGAACACGAGGAGCCGGCGGTGCCTGAGCCGCAGAGCTGGAACGCGATGCTGCGGCAATTGGGCATCGGCGCGATGGAAACCGGAGGGGCGGCCTTGCACCGGCTCGGGGAGGCGGCCACTGCGGCCCGCACCGCGGTCTCGGAGTCCACCACCGTGCAGGCCGTGGGTTCGATGCTGCCCAGCCAGCGCATCATGGGCGCGGTACTGGGCCATGGCATCCACCAGGCGGCTTCGGTCTTCGTGCCCACCTTTCTGCGCGAGATGATGGGGGAGTCCATGAAGGTCGCGTTTCGCGCCACACCGCCCAACATGGTCCTGGGCATGCAGGTGGGCGTGGGGCTGCTCAACATCGGCATGGCCGTGATGCGGGAACGGCGCGAGGCGCGCGATCCGGACACGGCCGCGCGGGGTTTTCATGCGATGACCGCGGAGCAATGGGCCGAATGTTCGGACCATCAGCGCGCGTCAATGCGCCAGACGCAGCAGCTCATGTCGCGCATCGTGACGCTGGAGCAGATCGGTGCGTCCATGGCCTCAATCGGGCTGTCGCTGCATGGCACGCTCACCGGCAACGTGGGCATGGCCACCGATGTGCTTGCAGGGGACATCAAGACCGTTGCGTATTCCTTCGCACGCGACTTCATTCAGGCGTCCTTCAGCATGGTCGGCACGCAGGAGGAAACGTCCGGCGGCGTGAGCGGCAGCCACCTCAACTCGGCCAGCCTGTTCTATGGACTGGCCAACGTCGTGGGCAACAACGCGTGGTCCCAGCTTCCGATTCTGGGAGGGGATACTGCTGCCGCCCGCGCCGTGCTGCTGGATGGGGCCAGCAGCAGTGGCGCCCGAAGCGATGCGTGGGGCGACATTGCAGGGGTGTCCGCCATCAAGGCCGCCATCAACTGGGCGGTGGAGACCGCGGACTGGATATCCGTCACCCAGCAGGAGGCGCTGCATTCCGGTACGGTGCAGCAATGGAATCCTCGCGTCACGGGAACGGACTATGGCCGTTTGCTGGACCAGACGCCTGCGCGCATCACCGCCATCTCGGCGGGGAATGCCGTCTTCAACATCCCCGGGAATGTGAACCGCGGGGGGACGCTAAGTCAGCAGGACTTTTTGAGCAATTCCCTCGCCGGCATGTTGGCGGGGTTGGGGTACGCGGCCATCGGAGGAAGCTGGCAGGCAGAGGGCGCGGTGCGTGCGGTCCGCCGGGAAGCCGAGGCCGAGGCTCGCAATACCGGCGTTGCTCCCCAGGTCGGGTTGCGGCAGCGCCGGCCCCATCCGGAAGGCGACGCACAGGACTGAGCAACCGTCTTGGC
>NZ_BAAJYR010000227.1:0-5591 GCF_057546605.1 Acidovorax sp. KPB24-03
GGCGCCCGGTGCGCCCGCCTCTGCGGCGGCTCCCGCCGCGTCCGCCGCTTCCGCTGCCGCCCCGGCCAAGCCATAAGAAGGAGCGCGGCACATGGCCAAGTTCTTCATCGAGCGCCCCATCTTCGCGTGGGTGATCACCATTTTCATCATCGTGATGGGGGCCATCTCCATCACGCGGCTGCCGATCGCGCAGTACCCCGCCGTCGCGCCGCCGACCATCCAGGTGTCGGTGGCCTACCCTGGCGCCAACGCCCAGACGCTGGAGGACAGCGTGCTGGCCGTCATCGAGCGCGAGATGAACGGTGCGAGCGGCCTGGCCTACGTCGAGACGACCAGCCAGGCCAACGGCACCGGCAGCATCGTGCTGAGCTTCGAGCCCGGCACCAATGCCGACCTCGCGCAGGTGGACGTGCAGAACCGGCTCTCTCGCGCCACGCCGCGGCTGCCGAGCGCCGTGACCCAGCAGGGCGTGCGCGTGGAGCAGTCGCGCTCCAACTTCCTGATGTTCGCCATGCTCACGACGGAAAGCCCCGACGTGAGCATCGAGGCGCTGAACGACTATGCGGCGCGCAACGTGGTTCCCGAACTGCAGCGCGTGGCTGGCGTGGGCACGCTCACGCAGTTCGGCTCGGAACGTGCCATGCGGATCTGGGTGGACCCGGCCAAGCTCAAGGGCTTCAACCTGTCGCTCGACCAGGTCAACGCCGCCATCCGCGCGCAGAACGCACAGGTGTCCGCCGGTAACCTGGGCGATCTGCCGGCCGAGACGGGCCAGCCCGTGGCGGCCACCATCGTGGTGCAGGGCCAGTTGTCGTCGGCCGAAGAGTTCGGCCGCATCGTGCTGCGCGCCAACACGGACGGCTCGGCCGTCCGCCTCAGGGACGTGGCCCGCATCGAGCTGGGCTCGCAGAGCTACAACACCAGCGCGCGCCTGAACGGCAAGGACGCCGTGGGCCTGGGCGTGCAGCCCACGCCGTCTGCGAATGCCCTGGCCACGGCCAAGGCGGTGAAGGCCAAGCTGGAAGAGCTCAAGAAGTTCTTCCCGCAGGGCGTGAACTACGTGGTGCCGTACGACACCTCCAAGTTCGTGTCCGTCTCGATCGAGAAGGTGGTGCACACGCTGATCGAAGCCGTGGTGCTGGTGTTCATCGTGATGTTCCTGTTCCTGCAGAACTTCCGCTACACCATCATCCCGACCATCGTGGTGCCGGTGGCGCTGCTGGGCACCTTCGGCGTGCTGATGGCCATGGGCTTTTCGATCAACGTGCTGACCATGTTCGGCATGGTGCTGGTGATCGGGATCGTGGTGGACGATGCCATCGTGGTGGTGGAGAACGTCGAACGGATCATGGCCGAGGAAGGCCTGCCGCCGCTGCAGGCCACCCGCAAGGCCATGGGTCAGATCTCGGGCGCCGTGATCGGCGTGACCGTGGTGCTGATCTCGGTGTTCGTGCCGCTGGCGTTCTTCGCCGGCTCCACCGGCAACATCTACCGCCAGTTCGCGGCCACGATGGCCACGTCGATCGCCTTCTCGGCGTTCCTCGCTCTGTCGCTCACGCCGGCCCTGTGCGCCACGCTGCTCAAGCCGATCGATCCCGAGCACCATGCCGAGAAGAAAGGCTTCTTCGGCTGGTTCAACCGTTCGTTCAAGAACGCCACGCACGGCTATGAAAGCGGCCTGAGCAAGATGCTGCGCCGCGGCGGCCGCATGATGATCGTGTACCTCGCGCTGATCGGCGCGGTGGCGGTGGTGTTCATGCGCCTGCCGACCTCGTTCCTGCCCAACGAAGACCAGGGCTACATCATCACCAACGTGCAGCTGCCGCCCGGCGCCGCACAGTCGCGGACCAGCGAGGTGCTCAAGCAGGTCGAAGGCTACATGCTCAAGCAGCCCGAGGTCGAGAACATCGTGACCGTGGCGGGCTTCTCGTTCTCCGGCCAGGGCCAGAACGCGGGCCTGGCCTTCGTGATCCTGAAGGACTGGAGCGAGCGCTCCGGCGCCGAACACGCGGCCTCGGCCGTGGCCGGCCGCGCCTTCGGCGCCCTCTCCAGCATCCGCGATGCCTTCATCTTCGCGCTGAGCCCGCCGCCCATTCCCGAATTGGGAACGGGCACCGGCTTCAACTTCCGGCTGCAGGACCGCGCGGGCCAGGGGCACGAAGCGCTGCTGGGGGCACGCAACCAGCTGCTCGGCATGGCCGGGCAGAGCAAAGTCCTCGCGGGCGTGCGCCCCGACGGCATGGAAGATGCGCCGCAGATGCAGATCGACATCGACCGCGACAAGGCCAACGCCCTGGGCATCGGCTTCGACAGCATCAGCGCGGCGCTCTCGACCGCGCTGGGTTCGAGCTACATCAACGACTTCCCGAACAAGGGCCGCCTGCAGCGCGTGGTGGTGCAAGCCGACGCCGCCGCGCGGATGCGCCCGGAATCGGTGCTGGACCTGCCGGTCGTGAACAGCCAGGGCCAGACGGTGCCGCTGTCGACCTTCGCCACCACGCGCTGGATCACGGGCGCGATGCAGACGGTGCGTTACAACGGCTACCCGTCCATCAAGATCGCTGGCGATGCCGGCCCCGGCTTCACCACCGGCGATGCGATGAACGAGATGGAGCGCCTGGCCGGCCAGCTGCCGCCCGGCTTCGGCTTCGAGTGGACGGGCCAGTCCCGCGAGGAAAAGCTCGCCGGCTCCCAGGCCATGATCCTCTACGCCTTCTCGCTGCTGGCGGTGTTCCTGTGCCTGGCCGCGCTGTATGAAAGCTGGACGATTCCCGTGTCGGTGCTGCTGGTGGTGCCGCTGGGCGTGCTCGGCGTGCTGCTGGCCACGCTGATGCGCGGGCTGTCGAACGACGTGTACTTCCAGATCGGCCTGGTGACCATCATCGGCCTGTCGGCGAAGAACGCGATCCTGATCGTGGAGTTCGCCAAGGACCTGCAGGCAGAGGGCAAGAGCGCACTGGAGGCCGCCCTCGAAGCCGCCCACCTGCGTTTCCGGCCGATCATCATGACCTCGCTGGCATTCACGCTGGGCGTGGTGCCGCTGTTCATCGCCTCGGGCGCCAGCTCGGCCAGCCAGCGTGCCATCGGTACCGGCGTGATCGGCGGGATGATCACCGGCACCGTGCTGGCCGTGGTCTTCGTGCCCGTGTTCTTCGTGCTGGTGCGCACCTTCTTCAAGGGCAGCAAGCGCCAGCAGGAGCACGACGCCAAGCAGGTCCAGCACCGCCATGCCACGGAAAACCTTGAATGACGACCGATCCGCTGGAGACCCCCATGCCCCATCCATCGTCCCTGCGCGCTAGTGCGCGCATCGCACGCCCCCTGCTGAGCGTGGTGGCTGCCGCTGCCGTGCTGGCAGGCTGCAGCTTCATACCGACCTACGAGCGGCCCGCCGCTCCGGTGCCGCAGGCGTTCCCCAACGCCGCGGCCGCCGGCGGCGCCGAAACGGCCAAGGCCGCCGCGGACATCGACTGGAAGGAATACTTCGCCGATGCACGCCTGCAGACGCTGATCGCCATCGCGCTGGAAAACAACCGCGACCTGCGCGTGGCCGCGCTCAACATCGAGCAGGCCCGCGCGCAGTTCCAGATCCAGCGCGCCGGCCAGTTCCCCACGGTGAACGCCGCCGTCAACGCGACGCGCCAGCCCGACACGACCACGCGTTCGTATGCCAACAGCTACCAGGTCGGCCTGGCGGTTTCGGCCTGGGAAATCGACTTCTTCGGGCGCATCGCCGCCTTGAAGGAGCAGGCCCTGGCGCAGTATTTCGCCACCGAGGAGGCCCGCCGGTCCACCCAGCTGAGCCTGGTGTCGTCCGTCGCCACCGCCTGGTTCAACCTGCTGGCCGACGAGGAACTGCTCGACATTTCGCGCCGCACGCTGGGCACGCGCGAAGAGTCGGTCAAGCTGACGCGCCTGCGCCTGGAAAACGGCGTGAGTTCCGAGCTGGACAACAGCCAGGCGGAAGGCCTGGCGCAGGCCGCCCGCGCCACCTATGCGCAGCAGCGGCGCCAGCGCATGCAGGACGAGAACGCCCTGGCCCTGCTGCTGGGCCAGCCCCTGCCGCAGGACATCCGCGACAGCCTGGGCACCACGGTGTCGCGCCTGGCCGACGCCCCCGCCATGCCGGCGCTGCCGGCGGGCCTGCCGTCCGACCTGCTCACGCGGCGCCCCGACATCCGCCAGGCCGAGCAGCAGCTGATTGCCGCCAACGCGAACATCGGCGCGCGCGCGCGGCGTTCTTCCCGCGCATCTCGCTGACCGCGAGCGTGGGCACGGTGAGCAACGAACTGTCGGGCCTGTTCAAGAGCGGTTCCTGGGCCTTCTCGCTGGCGCCGCAGGCGGCGCTGCCGATCTTCGATGCCGGGCGCAACCAGGCCACGCTCGAATCGGCGCGGGCCGCACGCTCCATCTCGGTGGCGCAGTACGAGAAGTCGATCCAGACCGCGTTCCGCGAAGTGTCCGACGCCCTCGCAGGCCAGGCCACCCTCGGGGAGCAGCTGGCGGCGCAGCGCGCCCAGGCGGACGCGGACGCCAAGCGCCTGCAGCTGTCGGATCTGCGCTACCGCAACGGCGTGTCCAGCTACCTCGATCTGCTGGATGCCCAGCGCTCGCTGTTCACCTCCGAGCAACTCGTGGTGCAGACGCGGCTCATCCAGCTGCAAAACCAGATCACCCTGTACAAGGTGCTGGGCGGCGGCTGGACGCCGCAGGACGAGCGCGCCTCGGGCTCCTGATCCCGCGCCCCCCGCAAAACGGCTTCGGGCACGCACGGGGGTGCGGCTTTATCCGCCAGACCGGGCCCCGCGCCCTGCAAGGAAAACCGTCCTTGCAGGGCGTTTTTGTTTTCAGGGCCGCTGCGATGCGCCGGCGTGGTGCCCCCGCCCGCAAGGGCGATCCGCACAGCCGCCACCCCAATGCCTGCCGCCGGTTCTTGATGCAGCGCAAACGCCAGGAAAAGCCGGCCGTTTTCCCTAACGGCCGGCCCCGGGGAGCCTTCCTATAATCAGCGGCTGGTTTCATCAAGCCCCCGATACATAGAGGACGTCATGAGCGACACCCCCCACGAAGAAGCGCACACCGGCCCCATCAAGAATCCCAAGCAACTGCTGTTGACGGTCTTCTTTTCGTTTGTGGTCCCGATCTTCGCCATCATCGGGCTCGTGATGTACGTGACCTCGGGCACCAAGCCGGCCGATGGCGCCGCGAACCCCGAACGGGCGCTGGCGGAACGCATCCAGAAGGTGGGCATGGTGGAAGTGCGCGATGCCAACCGCCCCCTGCGCCCCGGCGAGGAAGTCTTCAAGGGCCAATGCGCCGCCTGCCATGCCACAGGCGCGGCAGGCGCCCCCAAGCTGGGTGACGCCGCGGCCTGGGGCCCGCGCATCAAGACCGGGTTCGAGGCGCTGGTGCATTCCGCCCTCGCCGGCAAGGGCGCGATGGCCCCGCAAGGCGGCGGCGATTTCAACGACACCGAGATCGCGCGCGGCGTGGCCTACATGGCCAACGCGGCCGGCGCCAAGTTCGAAGAGCCCGCCGCCCCCGCAGCCGCAGGGGCCTCCGGTGCCGCCGCCGGGGCTTCCGACGCCGCT
>NZ_BAAJYR010000228.1:0-5589 GCF_057546605.1 Acidovorax sp. KPB24-03
CGCTGGCGCGGAAGGTGTCGATGCGCAGGTCGGCGGGGTTCAGGGTGATGGCCTGGTGCTCGTCGGGCTCGGGCATCACGGCCACGGTGCAGGCGCTGGTGTGGATGCGGCCCTGCGTCTCGGTGGCGGGCACGCGCTGCACGCGGTGGCCGCCGGATTCGAAGCGCAGCGCGCCGTAGGCGCCGTCGGCCTCCACGCGCAGCACCACTTCCTTGTAGCCGCCGATCTCGTTCTCGTTGGCGCTCAGGATCTCGATCTTCCAGCCCACGTTGGCGGCGTAGCGGGTGTACATGCGCGCCAGGTCGCCCGCGAACAGGGCCGACTCGTCGCCGCCCGTGCCCGCGCGGATTTCGAGGAAGGCATTGCGGGCGTCGTCGGGGTCCTTGGGCAGCAGCAGGCGCTGCAGTTCTTCTTCCAGCTGCGCCAGCTCGGCCTCGGCGGCGGCGATCTCCTCCTGCGCCATCTCGGCCATGTCGGGGTCGGCGAGCATCTCGCGGGCGCCGGCCAGGTCGGCCTCGCGCTGCTGGTGGCGCGCGTAGCGGCCGGCGATCTGCGTGACCTCGGCGTGCTCGCGGGAGATGGTGCGGTACTGCGCCATGTCGGACATGATGTCCTCGCGCGAGAGCAGGAAGTCGAGCTCTTCAAGGCGCTGCGCATAGCGCTCGAGCTGGGTTCTGAGAAAGGGCTTCATCGTCGGGGGAAAGAAATTGCTACGGGTTTTGTAGCTGATAGCGCTAGTGGAATCTGCGCTGGAGGCGTTTTTGGCCTGGTGGCAGGCCGCGCAGCCGCGTCGCTACAGGCCGGTCTTGCTTTGCGAGCGCAGGAACAGGCGCGAGACGGTCTGGGCCGTCTGGGCGCGGGTCTCGGCGTCGCCGGCCCGCAGTTCGGCCAGGGTGCCGTGCAGCATCTTCTGCGTGAGGCCGCGCGACAGGGCCTCCAGCACTGCGTCCATGTCCTCGCCCTTGGCCAGGAGCTTCTTGGCGCGGGCGATCTCCAACGCGCGCCACTCGTCGGTCTGGGCGTTGAGCTGCTGGATCAGCGGCACCACCCCGCCGGTGGGGCTGCGCTGGTCCATCCAGTGCATGAAGCTCTGCACGCCCGCGTCGATGATGGCCTCGGCCTGGGCCACGGCGGCTTGGCGGTGCGCCTGGGCGGTCTGCACCACGCCGGCCAGGTCGTCCACGGTGTAGAGGTAGATGTCTTCCAGCGCCTTGACCTCGGGCTCGATGTCGCGCGGGACCGCCAGGTCGACCATGAACATGGGGCGGTGGCGCCGCTTTTTCAGGGCGCGCTCCACGGCGCCCAGGCCGATGATGGGCAGGCTGCTGGCGGTGCAGCTCACCACGGCGTCGAACTCGTGCAGGCGGTCGGGCAGGTCGGCCAGGCGCATGACCTCGCCGCCGAAGCGCGTGGCGAGCTTTTCGCCGCGCTCCAGCGTGCGGTTGGCGACGGCGATGGCCTTGGGGTTCTTGGCGGCGAAGTGGGTGGCGGCCAGCTCGATCATCTCGCCCGCGCCGACGAACAGCACGCGGATCTCGGACAGGTCCTCGAACAGCTGGCCGGCCAGCCGCACGGCTGCGGCCGCCATGCTGATGCTGTGGGCGCCGATCTCGGTGCTGGTGCGCACTTCCTTGGCGACGGCGAAGCTGCGCTGAAAGAGCTGGTTGAGCGTGGTGCCCAGCGCGCCGGCGGTTTCGGCGGCGCGCACGGCGTCCTTCATCTGGCCGAGGATCTGCGCCTCGCCCAGCACCATGGAATCGAGCCCGCTGGCCACGCGGAAGGCATGGCGGGCCACCAGGCCGTCTTCCAGCGCGTAGGAGTGCGAGCGCAGCAGCGCGGGGCTGACGCCGCCGCTCTGGGCGAGCCAGCCCAGCGTGTGGTCCAGCGCGGATTCATTGCCGGCGCAGTAGATTTCGGTGCGGTTGCAGGTGGAGATGATGGCCGTCTCGACGCTGGGATGGCGGCTGGCGCCGCCCAGCGACTGGCGCAAACCCTGCAGCGTGGGCGCGATCTGATCGAGCGCGAACGCAAAACGACCGCGCAGATCGAGCGGCGCGGTCGTGTGGTTGATGCCAAGGGCCCAGACTGCCATAAGCGGCGATTATAAAATTGCCGGCCCGATGCAGGGGGCTATGCCTGTAATAGTCTTGATCTGGGTCATGTCCATGGATGCTTTGTCCGCCGTCAACCATCTGCTGAATTTCGTGCTGCCCGCGTTCGCCGTGGCGCTGCTGCTGGTCGCCGGCTGCAAGGTCTTCCTGCGAAAGCGGGCGGCCACACGCGGAACGCTGGCCCAGCTGGGCGTGCTGTTCGGGGTGGGCTGCCTCGTCCTCGCGGCCGGTCTGGCGTGGTGGGGACGCGACGGAAAGATGCTCACCTACGCGGCGCTGGCGGTGGGCTGCGCGACCGCGCAGTGGGTGCTGCTGCGCGGCTGGCGCTGAGAAAGACGCGCCCCGAAGGCCCGGGCCCTCAGCCCAGCTTGTGCCGGGTCTGCAGCAGGCCCACGCCCAGCGCCATGAAGGTGCCGCCCACGATGCGGTTGAACAGCTTGGCGCGCGCCACCACGTGGCCCTTCACCAGCGAGATCAGCACCACGTAGAAGGCGTGCGAGATCAACGCGCAGACGGCGAACGTCGTGGTCAGCAGCAGATACTGCGTGAACAGCGGCTCGCCGGGCACGATGAACTGCGGGAACAGGGCCGAGAAGAACAGGATGGCCTTGGGGTTGGTCAGCGACACGCCCAGCCCCTGGGCCACCAGCTGCCAGTTCTTGCGCTCGCGCCGCTGGGCGGGCGCCAGGCCGGCATCGCTGGCGATCAGCGCGTCCTGGCTGCGCCAGCGCTTGATGCCCAGCCAGATCAGGTACAGCGCGCCGACGACCTTCATCACCAGGAACGCGTTCGCCGACAGGCTGAGGATGGTGCCCATGCCGACCATCGCGAGGCCCGAGACGGCGAAGATGCCGGCCGAGCTGCCGAGCGAGCTGAACGCCGTGCGCCGCGCCCCGACATCCACCGAGTTCGACACCGCCAGCAGCACGGCCGGGCCGGGGGTGAAGCACATCAGCAGCGAAACGCCGCAGAAAACGAGCCAGTGGGCGAGGGTCATGGTGAGGGGCTTTCAGAGGCGGCGGACAAGCGGGTATTTTCGCCGAGCAGGGCCTGCCGTGAAGGGGGCTTTTGCGGGTAAGACCCCGTGCCGGGCGAGGCAGGCCGGCCCTAAGCTGCGGCTGATCCCATCCAGACACAAAAGAAGGAGACTTTCGCATGCGCCTGCGCACCTGTCTGGCGGCCGCCACCCTGGCCTGCCTGTCCGTGGCCGCCCTGGCCCAGGGCTTTCCCTCCCGGCCCATCCGCATCGTGATCGGCTTTCCAGCGGGCGGGCCGCTGGACCAGCACGCCCGCCTGCTCACCGACAAGCTGCAGGCCGTGCTCGGCCAGCCCGTGGTGGTGGACTACAAGTCGGGCGCGGGCGGCACCGTCGGCGCGCAGGACGTGATGAAGGCACCGCCCGACGGCCACACGCTGATGCTGGCCAACACCGGCGTGATGGTGATCAACCCGGCGCTCTACAGCCGGCTGCCCTACCAGACGCTCAAGGATTTCACGCCCGTCGCGCGCACCGCCATGCAGCCGCTCGCGCTGCTGGTCAACCCGAAGCTGCCGGCGAAGACGCTGCCCGAATTCATCCAGTACGCGCGGGCCAAGCCGGGCCAGGTCAACTTCGGCTCGGCGGGCAACGGTGGCATCAGCCACCTGGTGCCGGAGATGTTCAAGACGGCCACGGGCCTGTTCATGGTGCACATCCCGTACCGCGGCAGCGCCCCGGCCTTCACCGACCTGATGGCCGGCCAGGTGCAGTTCATGGCCGAGAGCATTCCGCAGGCGGCCGCGTACCACAAGCAGGGCAAGGTGCGCGCCCTGGCCGTGACCAGCCGGCAGCGCAACCCGGCGCTGCCGGACGTGCCCACGGCGATCGAGAGCGGGCTCAAGGGCTTCGAGGTGGTGGGCTTCTACGGCTTTCTCGCGCCGGCCGGCACGCCCAAGGACGTGGTCGCCAAGCTGAGCGATGCGTTCGGCCAGGTGCTGCAGTCGCCCGAGGTGCGCGAGCGCATGGTGTCGCAGGGCGCCGATCCGGCCTTCCTGGGGGCGGACGCCTTCGCGGCCTTCCTCGCGACCGAGATGCCGCGCTGGGCCACCGCCGTGGCGCAGTCGGGCGCGAAGCTGGATTGAGGCTTTCGAGCCCAATCGGCCTCCGGCGCATATTCCACTAGGGCATTATGCTATTGAATTTATAGCGAATCGCTGCGGCCGGGGTGGCCGCGCCCCGGTCAGACCACCGTCGTGCCCTGCGGCTGCGGCACCGCCACGGTCGGCGAGGTCGGCGTGGGGTGGGTGAGCGACGTGGTCGCCGGCGGCGACAGCGCCAGGCCCGCGCCGCGCAGGTTGTCCAAGATGGTGAACAGCAGGTCGCTGCGCACCCCGCCCGAGTTGCGCGGATTGCTCACGTAGCCGATGGCCAGGAAGGTGAGCGTGCCGTTCAGGATGCCTTCGAGCTGCACGATGGGTTCGGGGTCTTCCATGATCCCTTCGTGGGCGTGGAAGGCCTGCAGGATCACCTCGCGCATGCGCTGCGCGTCGGTGTCCAGCGGCGCGGGCAGGCGCAGCAGCACGCGGCCGGGCGCGCCGGTCAGCGTCATGTTGCGCACGGTCTTGGTGATGAACTCCGAGTTGGGCACGATCACGGTGGACCGGTCGCCCAGCTGGATCTCGGTGGCGCGCACGTTCACGCGGCGCACGTCGCCCTCGGTGTCGCCCAGCACCACCCAGTCGCCCACCTTCACCGGCCGCTCGGCCAGCAGGATCAGGCCCGAGATGAAGTTCTGCACGATGGCCTGCAGCCCGAAGCCGATCCCCACCGACAGCGCGCTGGCCACCCAGGCGATGCGCTCCACGCTGATGCCCAGCGCCGCCAGCGCCGCGGCCACCACCAGCACGCCGCCCACGTAGCCCAGCAGCGAGACGATGGAGCTGCGCATGCCGGGCTCGAGCGACGTGTTGGGAAAGTAGCGGTCGCTCAGCCAGCGCTTGAGCACGCGGATGGCCACGAACCCCGCCGCCACCACGGCCAGCGCGGTGAGCAGGGCCTGGGGCGCGAGCGCGAAATTGCCCACCTGCAGGCCGTTGTTGAGGCTGCTGCCGCGCCGGAAGACCTCGTCCGGTCCGGTGCCGAACGGCGCCATCAGCGCGATCACCATGTAGAAGAACAGCACCACGCGCAGCACGCCCGAGCCCAGCACGGCCGCCTGGTCGAGCAGGCCCGCGTCGATGCCCATGCCGGAATGCAGCCGCGCCCGAAGCTGCCCTTGGACGACAGCACGGCCTCGCACACGTCGTCGGCCAGCTGGTAGAGCAGGTAGGCGGTGGCGAAGACGATGGCGCTCCACACCATCTGCCGCGCCAGCGTGCTGGCCAGGGCGACGAAGCCCAGCGCCACCAGCACCAGGGTCGCCACCGAGGCGAAGCCCGCGCAGGCCACGAGCAGGCCCACCCACAGTGGGCGCGGGGGGCGCGGCAGCGGCCTCGGCGG
>NZ_BAAJYR010000229.1:0-5578 GCF_057546605.1 Acidovorax sp. KPB24-03
TTTTGATTGCCTTCGACGCTATTTAATTGATAGCACCAATCCCACGCGCCCGGCCGACGACCCCGATCAGCCCGTGGCGGTGACTTCATAATTGATAACGCTTCTCATTCTTCTAACCGCTTTCCGCCGCCCGGCGGTCCTCTCCCGGCCCTTCACGGCCTGGCCACGGACCCCGGCCCACCGGCCGCAAAGCCCGCTCCTGAACACCATGCACCGACACGCCTGCCGCGCAGAACCCCGATTCGCCCCCACCCCGCTCGCCCGCCTTGTCCGCCATTGCGTCGGCGCAGGGCTTCTGATCGCCGCCACCGGCGCCGGCGCGCAGACCGCCGCCCGGACGGCGCTCGACGAAGTGGTCGTCTCCGACCAGGCCGAGGCCATCGGCGGCCTGCAAAAGACCTATTCGGGCGGCCAGTTCGCGCGCGGCGGCAACCTCGGCATCCTGGGCAACACCGACCTGATGAACGTGCCGTTCAGCACCACCAACTACACCTCGGAGCTGATCGACAACCAGCAGGCACGGACCGTGGCGGACGTGGTGATGAACGACGCCTCGGTGCGCACGCTCACCTCGCGCGGCGGCTTCGGCGACGACTTCCAGGTGCGGGGCTTCACCCTGTCCAACAGCGACATCAGCATGAACGGGCTGTTCGGCTTGGCGCCGTCCACCAGCATCCCGCTGGAGACCATCGAGCGCGTCGAAGTGCTCAAGGGCCCCGGCGCGCTGACCAATGGCGTGGGCCCGAGCGGCAGCGTCGGCGGCAGCATCAACGTGGTGACCAAGCGCGCGGCGGACGTGCCGCTCACGCGGCTGACCACCACCTACATGGGCAAGGCGCAGTTCGGCACCCACCTGGACGTGGGCCGCCGTTTCGGCGAAGACAACCAGTGGGGCGTGCGCGTGAACGGCCTGGTGCGCGGCGGCGAGGGCAACATCGACGGCGGCAAGCAGAACCTGGGCCTGGGCTCGGTCGGCCTGGACTACGCCGGCGCCCGCACGCGCTGGTCGCTGGACGCCTTCGCCACGCGCGGCGAAACCAAGGAATTCCGGCCCCAGATCAACTTCGCCGGCACGGCCACCTCGGTGCCGGCCGTGCCCGACGCGCGGCTCAACTTCTACCCCGGCACGAAGCTGCAGGACAACGTGAAGACGGTCATGTCGCGCCTGGAGCACGACCTGAACGACCGCACCACCGTCTACGGCAGCCTGGGCTACATGGACATGGACTACGAGCAGACCTTCCCCAGCGGCCGGCCCGACGCGCTGGGCAACTTCCGCGTGTCGAACGCCTATTACGACCAGTACACGAAGTCCAAGGCCGCCGACGTCGGCCTGCGCACGCGCTTCAAGACCGGCAGCGTCGGCCACACGCTGGCGCTGGGCGCGAACTACCTCAACCAGGAAACGGGCTACTTCTACGCCACCTCGGCCACGACCAACGCCTCCAACCTGTACAACCCCTCGCCCCTGCCCGCCATGACCGTGGCGCGCGGCGCACCCGGCAAAAGCTCGGTCACCGACCAGTCGAGCCTGGCCCTGGCCGACACCATGGCCTTCCTCGACGACCGCCTGCTGGTGACCCTGGGCCTGCGCCACCAGACCATGGAGCAGGAAAACTTCACGCCCACCACCGGCGTCTCCACCAGCCGCTACGACAAGAGCGCCGTGACGCCCCTGGCGGGCGTGGTGTTCAAGCCCGCGAGGAACATCTCGGTCTATGCCAACTACACCGCAGGCCTCACCCGCGGTGCCACCGCCGGGGTCACCACCGCCAACGCCGGCGAGACCTTCGCTCCGCAAAAATCCAAGCAGCACGAAGTGGGCGTGAAAGTGGACTGGGGCCAGCTCACCACGCAGGCCGCCATCTACCAGATCAAGAAGCCCGGCGCGGTCACCGACCCGGTCACCAATGTGTACAGCTTCGGCGGCGAGCAGCGCAACCGCGGCCTGGAGCTGACGGCCTACGGCGAAGTCCAGCGCGGCCTGCGCCTGATGGCCAGCGCCGCCTTCAACGACGCCAAGCTCACGCGCACCGCAGGCGGCCTGAACCAGGGCAACAACGCCGCCGGCGTGCCGGACCGCACCTTCAACCTGGGCCTGGACTGGGACACCCCCTGGGTGCAGGGCCTGAGCCTGAACGGCCGCGTCATCCACACCTCGCCGGTCTATGCCGACGCCGCCAACCGCCTGCGCGTGGGCAACTGGACGCGCCTGGACATCGGCGCCCGCTACGCCACCAAGGTCTCCGGCAAGCCCGTGGTGCTGCGCGCCAGCCTGGAAAACGCGTTTGACAAGAACTACTGGGTGGTCAGCAACTACGTGACCGTGGGTGCGCCACGCACGCTGATGCTGTCGGCGGCTGTGGATTTCTGACGCTAGGTTGCCTGGCAGGAAATCAGAGGCCCGAACAACGCCGCCGGCGTTGCCGTGTCAGCCTCATGGTGCAGAGGACGCTAAACCTCGATGCGCGCCGGTGGGGTGCAGAATCTGCTCCAGCTTTTCGCGGATCGCTTCCGCTTTGCTTCCACTGCGGTTGATGGTTTCGCAATTCCCCAGCGCCGTTTCTTTGGACGGACTCGTGGAGCGGGCGTAGCGCAGGGACTCGCAGTCGCACCGCAACCGGGCTTTCAAGACCTTTGTCCGCTGAATCCGAACTTCGGCCACCCAGCATGCGTCGGCGCAGCCGCAGGAGCGGTAGTTGAGCACTTCGCCGCGGTAGGGCCAGTCCAAGCGGTAGATACCTGCTCCTCCAGCGTGCGCCATCGCAGCGGTGGAGACAAAACAAAGCACCAAAGTGCTGCGCAGGACACGCCGTGCGGAGACGGGTTTGTCAAAAGGCATCTTTGGATATGGTGAGTTCTAACGCCTTGAGGTTTTCAATCCCAAATGTTTTTCGTAAATCTCGACGGTCTTTGTCATCCCCTCGACTGTCCAGGCCAAAGCATCGTCGGGACCGTTTGGATTGCGTCCGCTGGAAAACACGATGATTGGACGTTGCGGGCTGTTGACGGGCGGCAGTCCATAGCTCATCAATACCCAGTCGCCCGCAAGCCGCGTCGTGCGACCGTTGGCATCGGGGAACGGGTGAATGCTGACAAGGCGCTGCACTGTCGCAGCAGACAATTCAGCGGGACTCATTCTGCCTTGAGCCACCTGAGCAGACGCCTGTTCAAACCATTCATCAAACTGAGCCATCTCCGCACCCACTTCTCGCTCGTCCACTACAGCAGCTGCAGAGCCCCCCTGGGGAAAACCAGTCGGTTGCCGACGAAACTCCCCAAAGCGAGCGCCAAGTTTTTCATAAGCATCGGGGTCATTGAAAGGATCGGTGTCCTTGCCCAGCATCGCATTCAGGCGCTTCAGATGGTCGGTATCCAACGGCTGGTGCTGGCCGATCCATTCTTTGATTTGATGATTGGCGGCCTTCCAATTGCGCCCTGCCAGTGGTGTTGATTGCGCGGTATTGGAGAGACCGGCCCTGCCCTGGTCCACTTCCAAGCGGGCGGCCTCTGCCTTCTGTGCCACTCTAGCGCCGCCGGTTTCGATCAGCTTCTGGATCGTTCCCCAGTGCTTTTGCACGTGCTTGAGTTTGGCGTCTTGCTCTTTGCGCACAGGCGGACTGATGGGTTGGTTTAAAACCAAGTCCATCAGGCGGATCTGCGTGCCTCGCGTGCCGACATGCACCTTTTTGAAGTTCAGGCCTGGTGGAAGCTGCTGCATGGCCGCGTTGTCCGCTAAGTTCAGCGACTTCAGCTTTGGGAGGGCACCAATACCAGAAGGAATGCTCGAGAGCGAGCAACCTTTCAATTCCAGATGTTCAATATTGGGGCTCTCGCCTAATTTCTCCGGTAAATGGCTGAGCCTCGGATTATTAGAGAGATCGATTTGCCGGATTTTTGGACCCATCCCGCCTTCCGGCAAGACCACCAAATTACAACGGGTTGCCTCGATCACCTCGAATTTTTTCAAATCCGCCATCGATGCAGGGAGTTCGGTCAATTGGCCGTTATTTTTAATCTCCAGCATGACCAACTCCCCCGCCTGACCGATATTTTCCGGCAACTCATGCAGGTCACAATCGTTTGCCTGGATGCGGGCCAATGCGGGGGCGTAAGCCAGATCGGGCGGCAAATTTTTGAGTGAAGGGTTGCCATTCACAATGAGGTTTCCCAAATGTGGCAGCAAGAAAAGCCCATCCGGAAGACTGCTCAGATGTTTCCCTTCCAAGTCTAGAACGAAGGACTCCTCCTCGTGGGCTTTGAGAATTTTGGTTTTTACCGACTGGGGACCTGACCAATTCGTCAAAAAATCTTGGAGCATTTCCCTTTGCTCGCTCTTGCTCTGCGGCAATACTGGCCTGATTTCCGCCCTGCCCGATCGACCCCTTATCGAGGGAGACATCATCAGGGTAGACCCCGGCTCGGATGCGACCCGCTCGGCAATTTCCGTCATCCTTCGCCGATCCAGCGCAGGTCCACGGGGCTGAAACGCAAATGCCTTTCTTGGAGCAGACGAACTGGAACTCGATGAGTTGCCCTCGACGCGTGGAGGCAAATCAGATGGGCGATGGAGCGCAGCCCGATGCCTGAGAGGCGGGCGTTGGGTACTCGGCCCTTCCCCTGATGCAGTCGGGTTACCACGACGTGATGATGAATCAATGGGCGATGACTTCATTAGGGGACTCCATAGCAATTCGTTAAATCATCTTAAAAAATGCAAAGGAAACCCAATGATCGAGCGCGAAGCAATGGCAAAAATAACGAATTACTCTCGCTTGACGAATTGGCAGCACATCTCCTTGTTGAAAGTCGAGCATCTTTTCCTGCAATTGAGCATCGATGCACGAAATACCGATCGGATCCATCAACGCCGAGCGCTATCATCATCAAAGCACCCCCAACGCGAACGCTTCTGATCCCGGTACGCATGCAGAGCGCCGGCCCGGGGGCTTTCACCCGCGGGCCGGGTGGCCGCGCGATACTCCTGCCCTGATTCCAAGGAAAACACATGCAGGGAAACCCACAGGTCATCGATTATTTCAAGGACCTGCTGCGCGGCGAACTGGCCGCGCGCGATCAATACTTCATCCATTCGCGCCTCTACGAAGACCAGGGCTTCGTGAAGCTCTACACGCGGATCGACCATGAAATGCAGGAAGAGACCCAGCACGCCGACGCGCTGCTGCGGCGCATTCTCTTCCTGGGCGGCATGCCCGACATGCGCCCGAAGGAATTCACCCCCGGCACCACGGTGCCCGAGATGCTGCGCAAGGACCTGGCCACCGAATACGAAGTGCGCGCCGCGCTGCAGCAAGGCATGGCCCTGTGCGAAAGCGTGCAGGACTACGTGAGCCGCGACCTGCTGCTCGCCCAGTTGCGCGACACCGAGGAAGACCACGCCTACTGGCTGGAAAAGCAGATCGGCCTGATCGACAAGGTCGGCCTGCAGAACTACCTGCAAACACAATCGGCCTCCGCGGACTGATCCTGCGCCCGGCCAAGGCGCGCACGCCAGGGCGGTGTGCGCGCTTTTCTTTTTTCCAAGCCGTTCAAGCCCCACGCCGGCGTTTTCATTGCC
>NZ_BAAJYR010000230.1:0-5551 GCF_057546605.1 Acidovorax sp. KPB24-03
TTCTGCTGCGTGGCCTGGTCCACGTGCGTGATGGCTTCGCTGATCTGGTCCACGCCGCTGCTTTGCTCGGCGCTGGCCGCGCTGATCTCGCCCATGAGGTCCGTGGCGCGGCGGATCGCGGCCACCACCTCGGCCATGGTGTGTCCCGCCTTGTCCACCAGCGCGCTGCCGCGCTCCACCCGGTCCACGCTGGCGGTGATGAGGCCCTTGATCTCCTTGGCGGCCTCGGCGCTGCGCTGCGCGAGGCTGCGCACCTCCGATGCGACGACCGCGAAGCCCCGGCCCTGCTCGCCCGCGCGGGCCGCTTCCACCGCGGCGTTGAGGGCGAGGATGTTGGTCTGGAAGGCAATGCCATCGATCACGCCGATGATCTCGCCGATCTTGCCGCTGCTGTCCTGGATGCCGCGCATGGTGTCCACCACTTCGGCCACCACCGCCCCCCCCTTGCTCGGCCACCGACGAGGCGGTCTGCGCCAGTTCATTGGCCCGGCGCGCACTGTCGGCGTTCTGGCGCACGGTGCTGCCCAGCTGCTCCGCCGACGCCGCGGTCTGCTCCAGCGCCGAGGCCTGCCGCTCGGTGCGCGAGGACAGGTCGTGGTTGCCGGCGTCGATCTCGCTGCTGGCACCGGACACGCTTTCGGCGCTGTTGCGCACGGTCCGCACGACCGAAGCCAGCCGCGCGCTCATGCTGGCCATCGCCGCCATGATGCTGTTCGTATCCCCCGGCCGCACGGGAACGCGCGAAGCCAGATCGCCCGCCGCCACCGCGTCCGCGACACGCTTGAGCTCCGACGGATCGGCGCCGAGCTGCCGCACCACCGTGCGCAGGTAGACGCTCAGGCCGGCAAGGCAAGCCACCACGGCCAGCACCGCGGCCGTTGCCACCGCACGGCCCGTGGCCGCGTATTCCTTCACGTCGTTGATGCGGGAGGACAGGCGCTCGCCCTGGCGGTCCTTTTCCTGGCCCAAGGGCGCCAGCAGGCGGTTGCGGGCGGGAATGGTCTGGTCCACCAGGAAGGCGAAGGCTTCCTCCTTGCGATCGGCCTGGAGGAGCGCGAGGTTCTGCTCGCCGGTGGCCCAGAACGCGCGCATCAGCGCGGGCAGGGGCTCATAGGCGCGGCGCCCGTCGTCGGTGACCATGTTGGCGCCGAACTCTTCGAGGGTCTTTTGCAGCAGCTGGCGCTTTTCGGCGATGTCGGCCAACGCGGCATTCCGCTCTTCGGGTGTGCGCGACAGGATCGAGTGCCGCAGCTGCAGCGACACCCGCGTCACGTTCAGCTCCAGGGCCGCGATCCGCTGCAGTTGCGGCACGTTCCTGGAGCGGACCACCTCCGCGTCCTCGGTGACCTGCCCCATCATGATCCAGATCGCGACCGCCACCCCGCCAAGCAGGAGCAGGATGACCCCGTTGATGAGCATCAAACGGCGTGCGAGCGTGTTCCGTCCTTGTCCAACCTCCATAGCGATCCCCTGTGCCTTGATTGTTTTGACAGCGCCGCCGCATGGCGGGCCATACGGGGCGCTGCGGGTGGTGCGCAGGGGCCATTGTTCGCGTTATTCGCAGGAAATGCCAGCCCCCCGTGTCACCACGGATGCAGAGGATCTATCGCCGCAGCGCTATGCGGGGCCGCAAAGCCCGTCCACGGCCTGGAACATCGACTGTCGCGCCTGGCTCACCACCTGGCCTTTCCAGGCATCGGTGTCGGTGTAGAAGGCGGCCAGCATTTGAGCCCTGATCTGCGTTGCCAGCTCAGCCGGAGCCTCCGGATGCAGGTTCAGCCAGTGCTCGGCGCGCAGGGCCTGCATGACCTCCAGCACCGGCACCGTGCCGTATTCCATCGCGATGCCGGTGATTTCGGCCTGTGGACATTCTTCGTACACGCTGTTCCACATCAGGCCCGTGAGAAAAGCCGAGGTGGACGAACCGTCGTAGATCGAGGTGACCGGCGTGGCGCCACCGCCGGCCCACCAGTCGCGCGCCCGCTGCACCGAGGCGGCATCGTCCCGGCCGGCATAGATGCGCTCGCCATGGCCGCTCGGCCCCAGGCCCGTGTGCAGATCGATCCAGGCGATGCGCCGGGCGTGCTCGCCCTGCTCGCGCAGCACCTGGCGCAAGGTGCGGTTGCTCCAGGTCGGGGCCGTGCCGCCGAAGAACAGCCCACCCGGAAACTCATGCTGGCCGCGGCTGATGGCGGCCTGCCACGCGGCCTCGCCGCGCTCGGCGATGAAGCGGAACACCGCCTCGCGGTTCTCGGCCGTGGGCGGCCACTGGTCGGGCAGCAGCAGCGGCTGGATCTCGCGGTAGGCCGCGTTCTCCGGCAGCGGCCGGGTGAAGTCGTGGAAATTGCGGTTCAGGTCCACGTTCTCGTGCGTGGCCCGGCGGATGTGCGAGAAACCATACGGGTTGAGCCCATGCACGTAGAGCACGGCCACGCCCTGCTCGCGGGCCTTGGCGCGCCAGGCCTCGTCGTGCAGGGCAAACACCTGCACGCCGCTGCCGCAGTAGCCTTCGACCCCATGGCAGGCGCTGCTCACGATGAGCAGGTGTTGCGCATGGTCCGGGCCGTCGCGCACCACGTCCATCGCCAGCGTCTCGCCGTCGCGCCCCTTGAGCGGGTGCGTGTGCGACTCCACCAGCAATCCGGCGGCCGCGGCGGCCTCCAGGAACTGGGTGCGGGCGCGCGCGTAGCTGGGGGAAAACGCCGGGGCGATACCGATCATGAAGATCTCCGTTCAAGAGGCCGGGAGGCAAAAAAAGGCAACGCAAAAACCCCGCCGCGAGCGGCAGGGCGCAGGCGCCCGAAGCACCCGAAAAACAGGAATGCCATCCGGCACCCTTGGGAGCCAGGATGGAGGCCGGCACGCGCCAGCGGATCAGCCGGCCGGCCGGGACAGCCAGCCTTGTGCCAGCTGCACCCAGTAGGTGGCGCCGAGCGGGATCAGGTCGTCATTGAAGTCGTAGCTCGGGTTGTGCAGCGTGCAGGGGCCGCCGCCATGGCCCATGGCGCGGTGGTCGCCATCGCCGTTGGCGATGAAGCAGTAGGCGCCAGGCTTGGCCTGCAGCATGAAGGCGAAGTCTTCCGCGCCCATGGTGGGCTCCTGCCGCACCACGTTGGCCTCGCCCACGATGCCGGCCATGACCTGGCGCGCGAACTCCGCTTCGGCAGGCGAGTTGATGGTGGGCGGGTAGTTGCGCACGAACTCGAACTCGCACGTGGCCTCGTGCGCGGCGCAGGTGTGTTCGGCCACCTGCTTCATGCGGCGCTCGATCATGTCCAGCACCTCGACGCTGAAGGTGCGCACCGTGCCCTGCAGTTCGCAGCTGTCGGGCACCACGTTGGTGGCCTCGCCGGTGTGGATCATGGTGACCGAGATCACGCCCGCATCCACCGGCTTCTTGTTGCGGCTGATGATGTTCTGGAAGGCCTGCACCATCAGGCAGGCGATCGGCACGGGATCGGTGCCCATGTGCGGCATGGCCGCGTGGCTGCCCTTGCCGCGGATGACGATCTTGAACTCGTTGCTGGAGGCCATCACCGGGCCGGGGCTCACGGCGAACTGGCCGGCCTTCATGCCGGGCCAGTTGTGCATGCCGAACACGGCCTGCATCGGGAACTGCTCGAACAGGCCATCCTCGATCATCACGCGCGCGCCGCCGCCGCCCTCCTCCGCCGGCTGGAAGATCAGGTACACGGTGCCGTCGAAGTCGCGGTGCTTGGCGAAGTGCTGCGCCGCGGCCAGCAGCATGGCCGTGTGGCCGTCGTGGCCGCAGGCGTGCATCTTGCCGGGGTGGGTGCTGGCGTGGGCGAAGGTGTTGAATTCGGTGATGGGCAGCGCGTCAATGTCGGCGCGCAGGCCGATGGCCCGGCCCGAGGCGCCGCCGTCGCGCCCGTGCACGATGCCGACCACGCCCGTCTTGCCCAGGCCGCGGTGGATGGGAATGCCCCATTCGGTGAGCTTGCCGGCCACCACGTCGGCGGTGCGGACTTCTTCAAAGCACAGTTCGGGATGCGCGTGGATGTCGCGGCGCACAGCGGCGATGCCGGCGGCCTGCGCAACGATGGAGTCGAGGACTTTCATAGGAACATTCCTTTAGCGGTGCACCAGGGCTGGACCCAGCGACCATGACGAAAAAGAAGGGCAGGAATGCAACATGCATGCCTGACGCACCGAGTCTAGGGCCTGCCTGCCCCACACGCCGGAAACTGCTTTGATTGACCTGGCGCAACCTGGGATGCTAATCGCCTCCATAGGATGCCGATAGTCCCAGCAGGCCAGCACGCAGCCTGCAGGTTTCGGCCCTTCGCAAACTCGATCGAATGGGCACCGCTACGTGCCACGTCCAAGCCATCTTCCCCCGGTCCGATCCCCCGATGCCCCCCAGGGCATCCCTTCAGCGCAGAGAGCCAGGATACCCCATGAAATTCTTCAACGGACTGAGCATCGGCACCCGCCTGCATGGCGTGTCCCTGCTATTGATCGCCGCACTGTCGGCCCTTGCCCTCACCTCCTGGCTCCAGCTCTCGGAAGTGGCGCGGCTGGCCGACGTGGCCGGCAAGACACGCGTGCTCCAGCTCGGGCTCATCGCCAGCACCGAGCTGAGCGTGACGCAGGTGCTGCTGGACCTGCGCCAGGCGCTGCTGGTGCAGTCGCCCCAGGGCATCGACGCCGCGGCCAAGGACATCGACGCGATGCGCCAGCAGATCACCCGCAACGATGACGCGTTCCTGCAGGGGGTGACCAACCAGGCCGGCCGCGACGCCTTCGAGCGCGACTGGCTACAGCTGCAGCGCGCCACCTGGCCCGCCGCCGAGGCCAACATGGCCCTGGTGCGTGGGGGGCAGCAGCCGCAGGCGCAGTCCATGCTGATGGAAAGGACCATTCCCACCTTCATGCCCATGCAGGCCTGGCTGAAGGCCGAACGCGAGCGCCAGAGCCAAACGCTGGCAACGGAGGTACAGGGGATCCAGTCCGCTGCCGACGCCACGCGGCGCCAGCTCACCGCCCTGGTCACGGTGATCGCCATTGGCCTGATCGCTTTTTCCTGGTACATCGCAAGGCTGCTGCGCTCCCGCGTGAAGGTGTCGCAGGACGTGGCCGACCGGGTGCGCCAGGGCAACTTCACCCAGCCCGTGATGGACAGCGCCCACGACGAATTCAGTCCGCTGCTGCAGACCATGGCGACCATGCAGGCTTCGCTGACGGACGTCGTGGTGAACGTGCGCAACAACGCCGAAGGCGTGGCCACGGCCAGCGCGGAGATCGCCTCCGGCAACAACGACCTGGCCCAGCGCACCGAGCGGCAGGCCTCGGCGCTGCAGCAGACCGCCGCGTCGATGGAGCAGCTCAGCTCCACCGTCAAGCAGAACGCCGACAACGCCCGGGAGGCCAACCAGCTGGCCGCCGGCGCCAGCGCCATCGCGCAAAAGGGAGGCGACGTGGTGACGCAGGTCGTGGCAACCATGAAGGGCATCCACGACAGCAGCAAGAAGATCTCCGACATCATCGGCGTGATCGACGGCATTGCCTTCCAGACCAACATCCTGGCGCT
>NZ_BAAJYR010000231.1:0-5517 GCF_057546605.1 Acidovorax sp. KPB24-03
TGCTTGGTGCGGGAAACCGCGGCCTCGGCAGCCGCCGGCTGCACGGCCGAGTCCACCTGCAGCACCTCGGAAGGCGCCGCGCTCACGGTGAAGGCGCCGCCGTCGCCCCCGCCGCACCCTGACACCAGCGACGCCACCACGACCAGCGCGGCTGCGCGCGCCATCCATTTCCCTTTGGCCATCTTTCGTTCACTCCCTTTTTTTGATGGATCGACCCGGACCCGCGCCACCCCGCCCGTGGGCGTGCGCGCGGCGTCCCATTCGTTGTTCTTCGTCAGCCCATGGCCTTCATTTGGCCAGCGCCTTGAGCGCCAGCTTGATCCCGTCGCTCACCCCCACGTCCTGGGGCAGCGCCTTCAGCGCGGCCGCGGCTTCCTTGTCGTTGTAGCCCAACGCCAGCAGGGCCTGCAGGATGTCGGCCTGCGCGTCGCTCGTGGCATGCGCATGGGCGCCGATGTCGGCCCCCAGCTTGCCCTTGAGTTCCAGCAGCAGGCGCTCGGCGGTCTTCTTGCCGATGCCGGGCACCTTCACCAGGCGCCCCGCCTCCTGCAGGGACACGGCCTGCGCCAGGTCGGACACGCCCATGCCGCTCAGGATGGACAGCGCGGTGCGCGGGCCCACCCCGGAGATCTTGATGAGTTCGCGGAACGCCTGGCGCTCCGGCGCCGTGGCAAAGCCGTAGAGCAGCTGCGCGTCCTCGCGCACAATGAACTGGGTGAGCAGGGCCACGCGCTCCCCCACGGGCGGCAGGTTGTAGAAGGTGCTCATGGGCACCTGCACCTCGTAGCCAACGCCGTGGCAGTCCAGCAGCACTTCTGGCGGGTTCTTTTCCAGCAGCGTGCCGGTGAGTTTGCCTATCATTGATGTCCTTCGCCGCACCGTTGCGGCCATCCAACCGGAATTATCCGCGTGATCCTGCGACACACCTTCACCCCCCACAACAACAACCGGCTGTCGCACCTGTGCGGCCCGGCCGATGCGAACCTGCGCACCATCGAGACGGCGCTGTCGGTCAGCATCGCGCACCGGCACGAGCAGTTCAAGGTGGATGGGCCGAAGGCCAAGGCCACCCAGGCGATGGAGCTGCTCCAGGCGCTGTACGAAATGGCCGAGCGGCCCATCGCCGAGGAGCACCTGCAGCTCATGCTGGCCGGCGACAGTTCCATGCTGGAGGCGCCCGGTGACGGCACGGTGACGCTCAACACCCGCCGCGCCGACCTGCGCGCGCGCACCCCCACGCAGAGCAACTATCTGGACAACATCGCCAGCCACGACATCACCTTCGGCATCGGCCCCGCCGGCACCGGCAAGACCTACCTGGCCGTGGCCTGCGCGGTGGACGCCCTGGAGCGCAACGCGGTGCAGCGCATCGTGCTGACGCGCCCGGCGGTCGAGGCCGGGGAGCGCCTGGGCTTCCTGCCCGGCGACCTCACGCAGAAGGTGGACCCGTACCTGCGCCCGCTGTACGACGCGCTCTACGACCTGATGGGCTACGAGAAGGTGCAGAAGGCCTTCGAGCGCAACGCGCTGGAGATCGCGCCGCTGGCCTTCATGCGCGGGCGCACGCTGAACAACGCCTTCATCATCCTGGACGAGGCCCAGAACACCACGCCCGAGCAGATGAAGATGTTCCTCACCCGCATCGGCTTCGGCGCCCGCGCCGTGGTGACGGGCGACGTGAGCCAGATCGACCTGCCCAAGGGCGCGATGAGCGGCCTGATCGACGCCGAGCGGGTGCTCAAGCGCGTCAAGGGCATCGCGATCACCCGGTTCACCACCGCCGACGTGGTGCGCCACCCGCTCATCGCCCGCATCGTGGACGCCTACGATGCCCAGCGCGCGGCGGGCAGCCGCGCAGGGCACTCCTGAATCAATAGCACAACGCCCTAGTGAAACATGCGCCAGAGGCCCAAATGACCCTGAACCATCTGACCCTGTCGCTGCAGTTCGCGCGCTTTCCCGGGGTGCAGGAACACCGCGCCGCCCTGCCCCGCCATGCCGCGGCGCGCTTCATCCGCCACGCGCTGTCCAGCGACGCCGAGATCACCGTGCGCATCGTCGATGCGGAAGAAGGCCAGGCCCTCAACCGCGAGTACCGCCGCAAGGACTACGCCACCAACGTGCTCACCTTCGACTACGCGCAGGAGCCCCTGGTGATGGCCGACCTCGTGCTGTGCGCACCCGTGGTGGCGCGCGAGGCGCGCGAGCAGAACCGGGACCTGCGCGCGCACTACGCCCACCTGCTGGTGCACGGCACGCTGCACGCCCAGGGCTGGGACCACGAGACCAGCGCAGAGGACGCCGACGAGATGGAGGCCTACGAGACGGCCATCCTGCAGGAACTGGGCTTCGACGACCCGTACGCGGGCTGAGTCGAGCACGGCGCGGGCCGCGCCTTACCCGCCGCTGAAAGGCCGGATGGGGCCTCCAAACAACCCCATGCCGTGGTATTGATTGCCTGTTTAGCTATTATTTCGATAGCAAACCATCCACTGGCGCCATGCGCAGCGGGATCGTCACCGGCCCGTCGTTCACCAGATGCACCTGCATGTCGGCCGCGAAGCGCCCGGTTTCCACCACCGGGTGCAGCGCCCGTGCCCGGGCCACGAACAGGTCGTACAGCCGCCGTCCCTCGTCCGGCGCCGCCGCCTGGGTGAAGCTCGGGCGGTTGCCGCCGGAGGTGTCGGCGGCCAGCGTGAACTGGCTCACGACGAGCAGGCCGCCGCCCACGTCCTGCACGCTGCGGTTCATCTTGCCCGCCTCGTCGGTGAACACGCGCAGCTTGAGCAGCTTGGCCAGCAGCCGGTCGGCCTCGGCATCGGTGTCGCCGCGCTCGGCGCACAGCAGCACCAGCAGGCCCGGGCCGATGCGGCCCACGGTCTCGCCATCGACTTCCACGCGCGCTTCGCGCACGCGCTGCAACACGCTCATCATGGTGGGGAATCCTTCGGTTCTTCCAGAAATGCCTCCACCCCGACGGGCAGCAGCTCAATGGTCACGCGCAGCCCGGGCACGGCGCGCATCAGGGCGGCCTCCACGGCGCCGCGCAGCTGGGCGGCGCGCCCCAGGCTCCACTCGGCGGGCACGTGCATGTGCAGGCCGGCAAAGCGGCGCTGCCCGGCCTGGCGCGTGATGAGGTGGTCGAAGCGCACCTGCGGCGCGCCCTGCGCGAAGCCGCGCAGCGCCGCGTCGATGGCCGCCTGCGCCTCGGGCTCCACGGCCGCGTCCATCAGGCCCTGGGAGGCGCGCCACACCATGTGCGCCCCTTCCCGCAGGATGTTCAGCGCCACGGCCATGGCCACCACCGGGTCCAGCCAGAGCCAGCCGGTCGCGCTGGCCGCGCCGATGCCGACGACCACGCCCGCCGAGGTCCAGACATCGGTGACGAGGTGGCGCGCATCGCCCTCCAGCGCCACCGACCGGTGCACGCGCGCGGAGCGGAACATCAGCCAGGCCAGACCGCCGTTGAGCGCCGAGCTGACCACCGACAGCGCCAGGCCCCAGCCGACCTGCTACAGCGGCTGCGGCGAGGACAGCCGGTGCGCCGCCGCCCAGAAGATGGCGGCGGAGGCCCCCACGATCAGAATGCCCTCGAACCCGGAAGAAAAATACTCGGCCTTGTGGTGCCCGTAGGGGTGGTCGTCGTCCGCCGGGCGCTGTGCCACGGTCACCATGGCCAGCGCGAACACCGCGCCCGCCAGGTTGACGAATGACTCCAGCGCATCGGACAGCAGCCCCACCGAGCCGGTGAGGTGCCAGGCCAGCGTCTTGAGCACGATGGTGACCAGCGCCACGGCCACCGAGCCCCACAGCAGCGTGCGGGGCGCGGGCGCGGCAGGACCGGTGCGGCCCGGGGCGCTCGGATCGGAAGGCAGGGGGCGGGAGGGCATGGGCTGGCAAGGAAAGCGCCGGGGCCGCCATTCTGCCCCGAACGGCGCCATCCCGACCCGCCGGCGGCCTGCCACGGCGAGCCCGCCACGCCCGCGAGGCCCCCATCCACTGCGGCCTGGCCGGCACCCGGAAGGGGATGAGAGAGAGCGCTCGCGCCCGCCCGGCTCAGGCCGGCAAGCCGTTGAACTTGCGCAGCGTCTTGTCGACCAGCCCTTCGGGCAGATAGCGGCGCAGCGAGCGGACCTGGGTGGACTGCTTGCCGGCCGAATAGCGCAGCTTGGGCCGGATGGCCGTGGCGGCCTTCACGACGGCGTCGGCGACGATCTGCGGCGCATCGCCCGCCTCCACCCATTGGCGCATGAGCGCTTCGCTGCGGGCGCGATCGTCGGCATAGTCCGCGAGGGGGCGGTCGGCGCGCGACAGGTTTTCCTCGAAGGCCGTGCGCGTCACACCGGGCTCCACCAGAACCACGCGGATGCCGAACCGGCGCACTTCGTGGTCGAGGGATTCCGAGTAGCCCTCGATCGCGTGCTTGGTCGATGCGTAGAAGGCGTTGAAGGGCGCCGGAATCAGCCCCAGGATCGAGCTCATGTTGATGATGCGGCCGCTCTTTTGGGCCCGCATGAGCGGCAGCACCGCGTTGACGACGCGGGCGACGCCGAAGACGTTGACGTCGAACAGGCGCTGCGCCTGCCCGATCGAGGATTCCTCGGCCCCGCCCAGCAGGCCCACGCCGGCGTTGTTGACGACCAGATCGATGCGCCCTGCCCGCCTGGCCACCTCGTCCACGAGGCGCTGGACCGACGCCTCGTCGGTCACGTCGCAGGCCAGCATCGTGACGCCGGCGGGCGGATCGGCGGGTGCCTTGCGGCTGGTGCCGAAGACCTGGTAGCCCGCCTGCACCAGGGACCGGGCGGTCACGAGCCCGATGCCCGACGACGCCCCCGTCACGACGGCGATACCCCTGTTCGTCTTGCGCATTGTTTTCCTTTCGTCATGGGCCGGATGGCCGACGAAGGGATATTACTATCGAAACAGTATTAAGTCACTACTGAAAAGATATTTTCTAAGGCACGTCGGGGCGGCGTCCGTCAGGCATACAGCCGCGAGGCGTTCTGCCGGACCGTGCCGGCCCGGTCCGGGCCCAACGCCTCCACCACCGGCTGCCACACCGAATCGTAGGCCGGCATGGCGTCGGCGGCGAACGACGTGTGCGGCCAGTCCGAGCCCCACACCAGCCGCCCGGGCGCCAGGTCGGCCACACGCCGGACCGTCTCCTGCAGCGCGCCGTAGGGCGCTTGCGCGCGCAGCCGGTACCAGCCGGACAGCTTGATCCACGCGCCCTGCGCGGCCAGCGCCGCGAGGGCGCTCCATGCCGCGTCGTCCGCCGGCAACTCGGCATGCAGGCCCGCCAGGTGGTCGAGCACGCAGGCCACGCCGGTCCGGTCGTGCAGCGCCGCGATCTCCGCCAGATGCTCCGGGCCCGCGTACCACTGCACGTGCCAGCCGCGCTCGCGCAGGCGTGGCGCCAGGGCGCGGAACGCCTCGGGCCCGTTGCCCACCGGCGAAACGCGGTTGAAGCGCACGCCCCGCACGCCCAGCGCGTGCATGCGGTCCAGCAGCGCG
>NZ_BAAJYR010000232.1:0-5473 GCF_057546605.1 Acidovorax sp. KPB24-03
GGTGCGCGCCGCCGCCCTGGCGGCTGGCGTCCTGCGCTGCGGCCTGGTTCCACAGGTCGGACAGATCGCGCGCGTCGAGCTGGCCCTGCTCGGCCAGTTCGGTCAGCAACTGCCGCTTGAGCGCGCCGTCGGGCAGGGCGGACCACAGTGGCCGCGCGTTGCTCACCATGTGGGCCCGGCCTTCGGCGGTGCCCAGGTCGCAGTTCTCGCGGGCCGCCTCCAGCAGGAAGCGGCTGAGCGGCAGCGCCTCGCCCACCTGGCGGGCGAAGGCGTCGGTGCCGTGTTCGCGGATGAAGCTGTCTGGGTCGTGCTCGGCCGGCAGGAACAGGAATTTCACGCTGCGCGTGTCGGTGGCGTAGGGCAGGGCTCCGTCGAGCGCCTTGCGCGCCGCGCGCCGCCCGGCCGCGTCGCCGTCGAAGCTGAACACCACGGTGTCGGTGAAACGGAACAGCTTGTGCACGTGGTCGGGCGTGCAGGCCGTGCCCAGCGTGGCCACGGCGTTCGGGAAGCCGAGCTGCGCCAGCGCCACCACGTCCATGTAGCCTTCCGTGACCAGCACGTAGCCGTGCTCGCGGATAGCGGTGCGCGCCTCGAACAGGCCGTAGAGTTCGCGGCCCTTGTGGAACACGGGCGTTTCCGGCGAGTTGAGGTACTTGGGCTTGTCGTCGCCCAGCACGCGCCCGCCGAAGCCGATGCATTCGCCCTTCACGTTGCGGATCGGGAACATGACGCGGTCGCGGAAGCGGTCGTAGCGCTTGTCGTCCTCCTCGTTCACGATCACCAGTCCGCTTTCGGCCAGCAGGGGGCTGTCGTACTCGGGGAACACGCTGGCCAGATTGCGCCAGCCCTCGGGCGCATAGCCCAGGCCGTAGCGCTTGGCCACCGTGCCGGACACGCCGCGCCCCTTGAAGTAGCCCACCGCGCGCGGCGAATCCTTGAGGTGCTTGCGAAAGGACTCACCGGCCTTCTCGAGCACGTCCGTCAGCGTGGCCTGCTTTTGCCGCTGGGCGGCGGCGCGCTCGCGCTCCTGGGGCGAGACGTCGTCCTGCGGCACCTGCAGGCCCACTTGCTGGGCCAGGTCCTGCACGGCCTCCACGAAGCCCATGCCGGCGTGCTCCATGAGGAAGCTGATGGCGTTGCCGTTCTTGCCGCAGCCGAAGCAGTGGTAGAACTGCTTGGAGGGGCTGACGCTGAACGAGGGCGATTTTTCCCCGTGGAAGGGGCACAGCCCCATGAAGTTGGCGCCGCCCTTCTTGAGCTGCACGTAGCGGCCGACGATGTCGACCAAATCGACGCGGGCGAGCAATTCCTGGATGAACGACTGGGGGATGGACACCCGGCGATTGTCCCCCAACGCGCCGGTGCCGGCACCCGCCGGCCGGCCCGCGGGTCAGTTCGCCGGGTGGCGCGCCTCGCGCGGGCTGAGGCCGAAGCGGCGCTTGAACATGCGCTGGAAGGTGGAGGGGTCCGAAAACCCGCACCGCAGCGCGATCTCCGAGAGGCTGGGCCGCTCGGTGCCGGCGCCCGCGGTCGCGGTGATCTGCTGCCAGGCGGCCTCCAGCCGGGCGCTCCAGATGGCCGCCGCCACGCCTTCGCCATGGCGTGCGAACAGGCGGTACAGCGACGCACGCGAGCATTCCAGCAGCACCGCCAGCCGCTCGGCGCCGAAGGCCGGGTCGCCGCAGTGGCGCCGCACCAGGCCCCAGGCCGCCCGGTACAGGCTGTCGTCGAAGCGGCCTGCATCGGCCTGCAGGCCGGCCTTTTGCGATGTCTGCAGCAGGGCCAGGGCCATGTCGGTGCAGGCTTTCAGCGCCACGGTGCGTTCGTCGATCCCCATGCGCGGCGCCTCGCGCCAGGTGGCGGCCATCAGGGTCTGCAGCACGCTGCCCAGGCCCGGGCGCTGCGGCAGCTGGTCGGGCAGGGTGAAGCCGGGGCCCAGGGTGTCGTGGATCGTCTTGCGCGACACGATGAGGGACATGTCGCGGTGGCGTGAGCGCCGGATCTCCACCGGCCGGGCGTAGTCCACAAGATAGAGCATGCCGGCCGAGATCTGCTGCGCTCCGTGGTTTTCCTGGGTGGCCCAGTCGCACTCCACCATCAGCGACAGGCTGATGTCGTCCGCGCCGTCCCGGCGGCACATGGCCTCGGTGCGCACGGCATGCACGGCCTCGCTCGCGTGCTCGACCAGATCGGCCCCATGGCCGACGATGCGCCGCAACCGCCCGCCGAACGCCGCCCCGTCCGGCAACTCGGATTCGGGGCGCATGCGGCTGAGCACCGATTCCCGCCAGAAGTCGAGGCGCTCCCGAGGGGGGACGGGATCGGTGGCGACCTCCACCAGCGTCCCCGGCGCGTGCGGACTGGCCAGCGCCGCATGGCGGCGGTGTGGAGGGGAATCGGGAGCCGGACGGACCTCGTTTGCCATGAATTCCCTTCCGCGGTCTGTTGCTTTCTGTGTGTTTCCACTCGAAATGTAGTGCACGCGCGACAGGTCGAGAAAAAAAACCCTGTGCGGCCGACGGGGTCGAAATGGATCCTGCGTCTCACCCGCTGGGCCTGGAGTGGCCGCGTGTCTCAATTCCCCGTCCGAAGGGCTCCCACCGTGGCATGGGTAAGAAATCCCCACTGGATCCGCGGGTTGAAATGGCCGGTGCGAAACGGGACGATGCACCGGTGGGCGGCAGGCCTGCCGCCCGATCCCGGGCTAAAAAACTGCGTCATCACCCCAATGGACCGGCCTGCCGGACACAATTTATGCACCCTGTGGACAGCCCCCTCGACCCCCTGCAGCATCTTGACCTTGTCCGAAGCTGCGGCGAAGGCGGACTCGGCCCCGCACCCCATGCGCTGTCGGTGCCGGTCCATGCCGAGCCGGGCGGCCCGGGCCAGGGCACGCTCACGGTCTTCGGCGCGGGCGGTCAGACGCTGGTGGAGACGGCCTTCGACGGCCATGCCACGGTGCTGGTGCACGCGGCGCAGGGTGGCCTGCGCCTTGTCCTGGACCTGGGGGATGGCCTGCATCTGGCCGCCCGGCTCGAGGACTACCGGTCCGGCACGGCGGTCGTGCTGTCTCCGATCTCCACGCTGGTGGATGCCTACCTCGCCACGCAGCCGGGGATGGCGCTGGCGCGGGCCCAGGCGCGCGTGCTGGAGTCGCTGGGGCTGCCGCCCGACCTTCCCGTGGGGACTCTGGGCTTCAGCCTGGACCGCGACCGGTTCGATGCGGACCACTTCCACCAGGCCGCGCGTGGCGCAGGCGGCACGCAGGCCCTGACCCGGCAGGTGGCGGACGGCATCGACGCCACGGTCTCCGTCCAGCGCTTCGGACGGAACGCGGCCGGCCTGCTGGGCGCCGACAAAAGCCCCGACGCCACCATCAAGGACCTGGTGGATGGCTTGTCCGGCAATTTCAAGGACTGGGCCGGCGGCAAGGTCAAGGGCTGGCTCATGCGGGTCAGCGGGATCAACAGCTTCCTGAACGAACTGGGGCTGGGCGAAGGTGAGGACACCACCGCCAAGCAGTTGCAGGCGATCACGGCCGAGATCAAGCGGCTGAGCGAGGCGATCGGCAGGGTGCCGCGGTCCACGGCCTACATCACCCGCCTGACGGCGCTGGAGGCGTTGAAGGCGTTCGTGCAGGACAAGACCGATTTGCTGGCCAGCGCAGCGGGGGATGCGCCGCCGACGGCCGACCAGCTTCAGGAGCAATTCGTCAAGTCCGTGAATGAAAGCCTGGTGCTGACCCAGCTGCACGACAACCAGGTGGGCTCCGGTGCCGATGCCAAGGGGCTGATCCGCCTGCTGCTGGACGACCACCCCAAGTTCTATTCGGGCCGCACCGGAACGGCCTATGACGACCTGCTGTTCAACGCCTTCAACCAGGCGCGCGCACTGCAGGCCCAGGCACTCAATCTCAAGGTCGAGGCCGCCCATGCGGGCGATCCGCCGCAGCTGGACAAGGCGGAGCGGCACCTGGACGAGTACCACATCCACCTCAAGCGCCAGCGGCTGATGTACCCCAACGGGCTCAAGCCCTTCGCCGACGGCAGCATCCTGGACCGCGACACCGGCCTGATGTGGAAACCGGAGATGTTCGAATATGACGGCCTGGAAGGGCTGATGGCCGACCCGGCGAGCGCGGGCAATCCCTGGCGCCTGCCCAGCATCACCGAACTGCAGAGCCTGATACCGCCGGACGCCGTGCGCCATCGGCTGCCTTCCGGCGAACAGTCGGCCGCGACGCCTCAAGTCATGCGGTATTTCGGCTTCAAGCCGCAGTCGTACCAGCACGACGGCACCACCCGCTACCGGCATTTCGCCGACCTGGGGCAGGCGGGGTCCAGGCCCTACAAGATCCTCGGCCCGGGCTACATCGTCACCCGCAACGCCTACAAGCGCCGCGATCGCCAATGGGGCCAGTCGGACTACGAACTGCGCACGCTGGTGATGAACCTGTACAACGGCGACGAGGAAAACATCCGCATCAAATTCTGCCGTGGCGACGGCAGGTGCTATACCCAATACGGCTCCTCGCAGCCACCCGTGCCGTGGACCATGCCGGTGCTGTACGTGCGCACGCCGCCCGTTCCCGTGGAGTTCAAGGTCGAGTTCTACGAGGGTTTCAAATCCACGGCCGACACGGCGCAGGGTTGGGCGCTGGTGCGCTACTCCGACAGCAGCGATTGGAAGGACGTGACCCAGGACGCCATCTGGAGCGTCGAGGGCGAACACGCCTCGGACGTGCACGTGTCCAACCACGAAGGCACCAGCGGCCTGGTGCAACTGCGCAGCCAGGAGCGTACGCCACGTGCCTACACGATCAAGGCCGAACTGCCCTGGTACCTGTCGGACCAGCCCGGGCAATCGGGCCGGCTGGAAGGCAAGGCCATCCTCTACGGCAACCAGAGCGCGCCGGTGCCGGTACTCAAGCTGCTGCTGCTGTCCCCGGCCACGAAGATCACCAAGCAATACCCGTTCTCGTACGACCTCAGCATCCGGGGCGTCCTGAGTTCGGGGGCCGCCATCGACAAGGACATGGCCGTCTGGTCGTGCAACCCGAGCGATTCCGGCGTGCAGATCAGCCCCTCCGGCCGGGTGACGGTGTCCCAGGCCCCCACATCGAAAAAGCAGATCCAGATCAAGGCCACGATCGGCGGCGCCGAAGGGTTCGCCTACCTCGTGCTGCTGCCCTGACCCGCGAGGCGCATTCCATGCCATTTCTCACCATCAGTGCCGGCCGCGACCGGTCCATCGCCCTCGCCGCGGACGGCGCGGCCTACGGCTGGGGCGGCGTCAAGCGGCTCGGCGCCCAGCTGCCGCCCGGCTATCCGGGCGAGCTGTGCACGTCCAGCCCCACCGAGATCGGCCACAACCGCTACGCGCAGCCGCAGCCCCAGTGGCTGAACCCGGGCCTGCCATTCACCGCGGTGCACGACGGGCATTCCCACACGCTGGCCGTGCGCGAGGGCGGCGC
>NZ_BAAJYR010000233.1:0-5424 GCF_057546605.1 Acidovorax sp. KPB24-03
CCCGCCGGGAGGCATCGCCGCCGTGGTGGAGGCCGCGCGCCACACGCGCGACCTCATCACCGCCGCCGACCTTCCGGTGCCGCTGGTGACCGGCGCGGGCACCGGCACGCTGGTGCACGAGGCCGCCAGCGGCGTCTACGGCGAACTGCAGGCGGGCTCGTTCCTGTTCATGGACGCGGACTACGCCAGCAACGAACGCGAGCCGGCCCAGCCGGCCTTCGAGCATGCGCTGTTCGTCAAGACCCAGGTCATCTCCAGCCAGGAAACGCATGCGGTGTGCGATGCCGGCCACAAGAGCCATGCCATCGACTCCGGCCTGCCGATCGTGGCGATGCTGCCGCCCGAGCGGGCGCTGCGCTATGCCAACGGCGGCGACGAGCACGGCATTCTCTACGCCGACGGCAACAAGGCCCGGCTGCCCTCGCTGGGCCGCATGCTGTGGCTCATTCCCGGCCATTGCGATCCGACGGTGAACCTGTACGACTTCTTGATCGGTGTGCGCGGCGGACTGGCGCACGGCGTGGTGGAGCGGATCATCCGGGTGGATGCCCGGGGCGCGCTGACCTGACCTGAAGCACCGGCAGGCGCCTGCGCGACGGTCTGCAACAAGAAAGAAAAAGGCCGGGTTGCCCCGGCCTCGTCGGCCATCGCCACCGAAGCGCTTGTCGCGCCCAGGTGGCCATGGCGGCAGGCAGGCCACTGCCTGCATGCCCATCCGCGGTCAGGGGCGCGACGGATAGATGCCGTTCACGGCGATGATGAAGTTCAGCGTGAGGCCGGGTTGAAGCGTGCTGACCGTGACGGGCACGTTCATCTGCACGGGCGTGGGCGTGGCGCTGCCAGCCGCTTGCGTGGAGATGGCGGGCAGGGTCAAGGGTGCGTCGAAGGGCTTGAGCGTCGTGGTGGCGGACTTGGAGCTGTACACCTTGGCGGTGTTGTTGCCCGCCGTTGCCTTCCCGGCGATCAGAGTCGGCCCAGGAACGTTGTTGTCGCCCGTGGTGTCGTCGGCGGGAATGGACACTGCGGCCGTTCCGCCCGCGGCCACCGTCACGCCATGGGTGTGGGCCGGCAGGTTGGCGAGCGACAGGATCGCAGCGCCGATGGCGTTGGTGGACGCGGTGGCGGCACCGCTCGTACCGCCGATGGTCACCATGTTCTGGGAACCGAGCGGAACCCGGTTGCGCAGATCGGGCAAGCCGAAGGTATTGACGCCATCGCCACCGTAGCGGGTGCCCAGCAGCGAGTAGAGCGCCTGGTTCTGATTGATTGACAGCAGTGTGCCGTCGCACAGAGCCCAGCCCTGCGGAACCCATGGCACGGCCCAAAGAATGATCTGGCCCAGAATCGGATCCATGTGAGTATCCCTCTCCCAAAAAAAGGTTTGTCGATCAATATCCGCACCTGGCAGCGATGCTTTTTGACGATCTCGCAGCGAAGGCGGATAGAGGGAGTAAACACCAGAAATCGCAGGGCGACAAGCGAGAATTCACGGGGCGTCGAGAATGCAACGCGCGTCGATCCCCGACGCGTATCTGGCTGCTGCGATGAAGCCGCAGGAGCGTTCGGACAAGGCGTCCGGAAGCGATGGGTCAAGCCGCCGAAGGCGGCCCGCCGAACAGGTCGGCAGGGTTGCGGGACGGCGCCACGCCCAGGTGGCGATAGGCCGCCAGGGTGGCCACGCGCCCGCGCGGCGTGCGCTGCAGGTAGCCCTGCTGGATCAGGTAGGGCTCGATCACGTCCTCGATGGTGCCGGACTCCTCGCCGATGCTCGCGGCGATGTTGTCCAGCCCCACGGGACCGCCGTCGAAACGGTGGATCACGGCCTCGAGCAGCTTGCGGTCCATCACGTCGAAGCCCTGGGGGTCCACGTCGAGCATGGTGAGCGCGCGCTGGGCGATATCGAGCGTGATCTGGCCCGTGCCCTTCACGTCGGCGTAGTCGCGCACCCGGCGCAGCAGGCGGTTGGCGATGCGCGGCGTGCCGCGCGATCGGCGCGCGATCTCGAAGCCCCCGTCCGGCTGGATCGGCGTGTTGAGCAGCCCGGCGCTGCGCATGACGATGCGCGAGAGTTCCTCGGGGGTGTAGAACTCCAGCCGCGCGACGATGCCGAAGCGGTCGCGCAGAGGGTTGGTGAGCATGCCGGCGCGGGTGGTCGCCCCCACCAGGGTGAAGGGCTGCAGGTCCAGCTTGATGCTGCGCGCCGCGGGCCCCTCGCCGATCATGATGTCGATCTGGTAGTCCTCCAGCGCGGGGTAGAGGATTTCCTCCACCACAGGCGAGAGCCGGTGGATCTCGTCGATGAACAGGACGTCGTTGCGCTCCAGGTTGGTCAGCAGCGCGGCCAGGTCCTTGGGCTTTTCCAGCACGGGCCCGGAGGTCTGGCGCAGGTTCACGCCCAGCTCGGCGGCAATGATGTGGCTGAGCGTGGTCTTGCCCAGGCCCGGGGGCCCGAACAGCAGCACGTGGTCCAGCGCCTCGCCGCGCTTGCGCGCCGCGCCGATGAAGATCTCCAGCTGCTCGCGCGCCTTGGCCTGACCGACGTACTCCTGCAGCAGCTTGGGGCGCAGCGCCCGCTCCAGCGCTTCCTCCTGCGGGGAGGCCGGCGCGGCGGAGATCACGCGTTTGGCGGGTGCGGGGGCGAAGTCGTCGGTCTGGATGCTCATGCGTTGCGGATCAGTTGGAAGTCCAGGCGTAGTACACGGGGCCTTCGTATTGGTACACCGGATAGGTGGCCTGCACGAAGTCGCGCTCTCCCTGGCTGATGGTGTAGAAGTGCGTGCCGTTGCTCTTGTTGAAGAAACGGTACATCGCGGTCGAGCCGTTGCCGGCGCCGGTCTGGGCATACCAGATCGGGCCCTCGTACTCGAACGACGGGTAGGTGGCCCGCACGAAGTCGCGTTCGCCCGCATCGATGGTGTAGAAGTGCGCGCCGTTGCTCTTGTTGAAGAAGCGGTACACAGCGCTCTGGCCGGCAGTGGCGCCGCCGTAGGCGTAGAAGGCCACGCCTTCGTAGGCGAAGGCCGGGTAGGTGTTGATCACGAAGTCGCGCTCGCCCGCGCTCGCCGTGAAGAAGTGCGCGCCCGTGCTGCTGTTGAAGAAGCGGTACACGGCGGTGCGGCCGCTGGCGCTGGTGGCCGGCGACAACCAGTTCTTGATGGACGCGTTGTACGCCACGTCGAAGCGGCCGTAGTAGTCCGACGAGGCCTTGTTGGTGCGCACGGCGCTGCCGCCGTAGAGCGTGCCGATCAGCGCGCCGCCGGAGAAGATGCCAGAGCCGCTGCTGCCGCCCTCGGTCGTGCCCTGGCTCCACGTCACCCGGTAGAAGTTGCCGCTGGTGCCGCTGCACGTGAAGTTGGTGTCGCTGATGGACGTGCACGCGGTCAGGGATGCCAGGTTGCCGAAGCTGATCTTCTGCAGGTCGCCGCGGGGATGGTGGATGCCCGCGATGGCGCCGCCCAGCCCCTGGGGATTGGCGTTCCATGCGGCGAACACGGCGCCGGCGGGCGGGGCCTCGTTCAGGCGCAGGAACGACGTGTCGCTGCTGTCCGTCGCGTACAGCAGCGTGGCGCCGCCGGTGCGCGCCGTGGTGGCGGACGACAGCGTACGGCTGTTGCAGCTGGGGGAGCGGTAGAACCAGTCGGTGCGCAGGGTGGACGCCACGGTCTGCGTGGAGATGCAGTGATTGGCCGAGATGAAGTAGGGCGTGCCGGTGCCGTCTCGGTCGTTCAGCAGCGTGCCCGAGCACACGTACGTCTTGCCGTCGGGGCGCACGAACAGCATCCGTGCCACGGCGTTGCGCTGGGCGGCGTAATCGTCATAGCAGGTCGAATCGAGGTTGCAGGCGTCGGATTCGTTGATCTTGGTCTGCTGCTCCAGCTCTTCGGCCGTGGGCAGCGACAGGTTGTCGTAGATGTGCGACAGGCGCGGCACCGACAGGTCGATCGCGCTCGCGGGCGTGCCGGATGGCAACTCGATCTCCAGCGTGGCCTCGTCGCCGCCCGTGTCGGGCGTCCACCAGGTGCGGCCGGCGTCGGAGGTATCGCCCGCCGTCTGGTTGCGCTCGATGATCTGCAGCACTTCCTGGCCGGCGATCTCGAAAACCGCCGAGGGCCGGGCCTGGCTGTACACACGCAGCACGGCGCTGCCGGGCAGCTGGCGCACCAGCACGCCCAGGCGCAGGCCGTGCGCGCCTTCGGCCGAGAAGCTCAGGGCGGCAACCTGGCCGCCGCTGGCCGTGGGCGTCCACTGCAGCTGCTGCAAGGTGGCGCTGGCCGTGGCCGTCTGGGCGATGCTGCGGGGGCTGCCGACCTGGCGCGGACCGAAGCCGCTGGCCACCGCTTCCTTGGACTGGTCCAGCGGCCCGAGGTCGATGCGTGCGGGCGTGATGGCCGTGCGCACCACACGGTCCTTGACCCGTGCCACGTCCTGCACGGCGGACGCCGGCTGCTCGCGCGACTCCACGCTGTACACCACCGCCCTCGCCTGGGGGGCGGCCGCGGACTGCACCGCCTCGGTGCCACTGCCGCCGCCGCAGGCGGCCAGCACGGCGGCCACGGCCAAAACCGCCAAAGATCGAACTCGCCTCAGTGCCTGTTGCATGGAACAACTCCTGTCATCGAAATCTGGGCGGTCCCATGCCGCCCCCGGATTGCAAAATGTGCCACAGCCCCATGGCTGCCAGCAGGTGATTTTTTCGCGCTTTACCTCATTGCATCATTGCATCATCGCGCCGGTGATGGGCCTCGGCCGGCTAGCGCGAGGCCAGCCAGCCATTCCCGAACGGGGCCGCGCCGTTGCCGGACACGCCGGCCTGCGTGTGCCCGTGCGGCAGGCCGAACCGATGGGCGGGATGCCGCCAGGCCACCGGCACGCTCACCGAAGGCGACAGCCACTGCTTGAGGGCCTTCTGGTAGGCCAGGTCGAAGCGGCCATACACCCGCACGTCGTTCACCGAGCACTGGGCACTGGAGGCGAATCCGTACAGCGTCCCGATCACGCGGCCGCCATGGAAGATGGCCGATCCGCTGCTGCCGTCCTCCACCGTGCCGCGGTCGAACCCAACGTCGTAGTAGCCGGCCGAGGCGTCCGTGGAGGAGTCGCACAGCATGGAGCCGTCCGTGTCGTTGGTGCAGGCCAGCGTGCCCATGATGCTTCCGGTGCTGATCTTCTGCAGGTCGCCCCGGGGATGGTGGATGCCGACCACGGCCGCCGATTCGGCTTGCGGACCGGCGTCCCAGGCGGCGAACACGGCACCCGGGGGCGGCGCCTCGTTCAGCCGCAGCAGGGCCGTGTCGGTGTCCGCGCTGGCGTAGAGCAGCGTCGCGCCGCCCGTTCGCGCGGTGGAGCGGGGCGACAGCGTGCCGCTGTTGCAGGCCTGCGAACGGAAGAACCAGTCCGTCTGCAGGGTGGACGCCACGGTCTGCG
>NZ_BAAJYR010000234.1:0-5320 GCF_057546605.1 Acidovorax sp. KPB24-03
TGCGCACGCCGCCCACGGCGTTGTCCACCCAGCCGCTCTTTTCCTCCTCGTCGATGAACCGCTCGCGCGCATCGATCACCTTGGTGCGCAGCGCCTGCTGGAACACCTCGCCCACCATGGGCAGCGCGCTGTGGGCGCCCTGCCCCCAGTAATCGCTGCGCAGGGTGATGCGGCCGTCGTTGAAGCCGGCCCAGGCCCCCGCCACCAGTTGCGGGTGCATCAGGATGAACCAGCCGTCGGTGTTGTCCTGCGTGGTGCCGGTCTTGCCCGCCACGTCGGCGGTGATGCCGTAGCGGGTGCGGATCGCGGCGCCCGTGCCCTTGTCGATCACGCCGCGCATGGCGTCGCGCAGGGTCTGCACGGCCGAAAGGCCCGCGGCCCGCTCGGGGTCGGCAGGGGCGAAGTCTTCCAGCACCTTGCCGTTCTTGTCTTCGATGCGCGTGATGACGATGGGCGCGCGGTACTGGCCGCCGTTGGCGATGGTGCCGTAGGCGGCCACCATTTCCTTGAGCGTGACAGGGCTGGTGCCCAGCGCCAGCGAGGGCACCACATCCAGGCGCGACTCGCGCACGCCCATGGCCTGCGCCCACCGCGCCACGCGCTCGGGGCCGACCTTCTGCATGACCTGCGCAGTGATGGTGTTCTTGGAGTAAGCCAGGCCGTCGGCCAGCGTCATGGGCGCGTTGCTGGGCGGGCCTTCGTCCGTGGGGCGCCATATCTGGCGGCCGCCCAGGGGAATCTCCACCGCCTCGTCCATCAGCGTGTCGGTGGGCAGCATCCCGTTGGCGAAGGCCGCGCCGTACACGAACGGCTTGAAGGTCGAGCCCGGCTGGCGGCGCGCGGCCTGCACGTGGTCGAAGGGGTCGGTGGCGAAATCGCGGCTGCCCACCCAGGCCCGCACCTCGCCGCTGCGCGGGTCCAGCGCCAGGAAGCCGGCCTGCACGCGCGTCTTTTGCTGCCGCAGCTGGCGCATGAAAGCGGCGTCGTCCAGCAGGCCCTGCAGGGCTTCGTCGGGCGTGGCGCCCTTGGCCACGGCGGCCTCGTACTGGGCAGATTCGCGCACCAACGCCTGCACCAGCGGGCCCTTGGGGTTCCAGGCGCTGCGCGAGGCCCAGGCGCCGTCGGCCACGCCCTGCAACTGGCGGCCCTGGCGGGCGACCGCCTGGTTGGCGAGGGTCTGCAGGCGCGAATCGATGGTGGTGCGGACCACCAGTCCGTCGGCATACAGGCTGTAGCCGTTGCGGTCGGCCCAGTCGATGAGCTGCTTGCGCAGCTGCTGCGCCAGGTGCGGCGCGGGGCCGGCGGTTTCGATCTGGCGCTCGAAGCGGATGCGCAGCGGCCGCTTGGACAAGGCGTCGTACTCGGCGGCGGACAGCTTGCCGCGCTTTTTCATCTGCGACAGCACGGTGTTGCGCCGCTCCTGCGCGCGCTCGGGGTTGAGCACGGGGTTGTAGTAGCTCGTGCCCTTGAGCATGCCGATCAGGGTGGCGCTCTCCAGCACGGTGAGCTTGTCGGCCGACTTGTCGAAGTACGTGCGCGCGGCCATCTCGATGCCGTAGGCGTTGTACAGGAACGGCACGGTGTTCAGGTAGGTCTCCAGGATCTCGTCCTTGGAGTACAGCACCTCGATCTTGAGCGCGGTGATGGCCTCCTTCAGCTTGCGCGTAAGCGTGGGCGCGCGGCCGATGTCCTCGGGGTAGAGGTTGCGCGCGAGCTGCTGCGTGATGGTGGAGCCGCCCTGCTTGTCGCCGCCCAGGGTGCGGATCAGCGCCGAGCCGGTGCGCCGCCAGTCGAGGCCGAAGTGGTCGTAGAAGCGGTGGTCCTCGGTGGCGATGAGCGCGTCCTTCACCGAAGGGGCGATGTCCTCCAGCGCCACCCATTCGCGGTTGACCCATTTGTATTCGGCCAGCAGTCGGCCATCGGCCGAGACGAGTTGCGCGGGCTGTTCGGTCTTGGCCTTGCGGATGTCGCTGATGGCGGGGTGAACGGGACCAGGGCCAGCACGTACAGCAGCAGGGCCAGGGGCACGGCCAGCAACGCCCAGAGCACCGCGCGGCGGGACCGCAGGTGGCGGGCGGCGAAGGCCCAGGTGCGCGCCAGCAGCGGCGCGGCGTGGCCCCGCCACGCGGCCGTCAGGCGCGCGCGCAGGGAAGCAAGCACAGGGGGCATCGGGGGCTCAATGGTCAAAAAGGGCTCATGCCCTAGGTTGATCTGCCTTGGCAGCTATCAAATACATAGCAAGCAAACAAACGCACGGTAGCGACCGCACGTGCTCATGCGCTCTCGCGGCCCAGCAGGGCCAGCATGCCGGCCTCGTCGAGCACGGGCACGCCCAGCTCCTGCGCCTTCACCAGCTTGCTGCCGGCCTCTTCGCCGGCGACGACGTAGCTGGTCTTCTTGCTGACCGAGCCCGCCACCTTGGCGCCGGCCGCCTCCAGCAGGTCCTTGGCCTCGTCGCGGCTGAGGGTGGGCAAGGTGCCGGTGAGCACGATGGTCTGGCCGGCCAGGGGCAGCACGGCCCGCTCGGCCGGCGCGCCCTCGGGCCAGGTGACGCCGCAGGCGCGCAGTTGCTCCACCACCTCGCGGTTGTGCGGCTGGTCGAAGAAGGTGCGAAGGGACTCGGCCACGATGGGGCCGACATCGTTCACCTCCAGCAACTGCTCCACGCTCGCGTCCATGATCGCGTCCAGGCCGCCGAAGTGGCGCGCCAGGTCCTTGGCGGTGGCCTCGCCGATGTGGCGGATGCCAAGGCCGAACAGAAAGCGCGGCAAGGTGGTCTGCTTGGATTTCTCCAGCGCGGCGAGCACGTTCTGGGCCGACTTTTCCGCCATGCGCTCCAGGCTGCTGAGGGCGGTGAGGCCCAGGCGGTACAGGTCGGGCAAGGTGCGGATGACCTGGCCCTCGACCAGCTGGTCCACCAGCTTGTCGCCCAGGCCTTCGATGTCCATGGCGCGCCGCGCGGCGAAGTGCAGGATGGCCTCCTTGCGCTGCGCGGCGCAGAACAGCCCGCCCGAGCAGCGGTGGTTGACCTCGCCCTTTTCGCGCACCACGGCGCTGCCGCAGATCGGGCACTGCCGGGGCATGCGGAAATTGGGCACGTAGGGCTGGCGCGGCGGTGCGGGCAGGCTGACAGGCGCGTCGCTGCCGGCGGCATCGGCCAGATCGACCAGGTCCACCAGCGCATCGGTGGCCGCCGCGGCGGCGGCGTCTTCACGGATGGGCTCGGGCGCCGGCATGGCCGCGCCCAGCGCCGGCGGAACCACGGCCACGACCTCGGGAATCACGTCGCCCGCGCGCCGCACGATCACCTGGTCGCCCACCCGGGCCTTCTTGCGGCGCAGCTCGAACAGGTTGTGCAGCGTGGCGTTGGTGACGGTCACCCCGCCCACGAACACCGGCGCCAGCCGCGCCACGGGCGTGAGCTTGCCGGTGCGGCCCACCTGCACGTCGATGCCGTCCATGCGGGTGACCATCTCCTGCGCCGGGTACTTGTGCGCCACGGCCCAGCGCGGCTCGCGCGTGACGAAGCCCAGCTGGCGCTGCAGGTCCAGGCGGTTGACCTTGTAGACCACGCCGTCGATGTCGTAGGGCAGGCGGTCGCGCGAGGCGCCGATCTCCTGGTGAAAGGCGATCAGTTCGTCTGCGCCGTGCGCCACGCGCACCTGCGCCGCCACCGGAAAACCCCAGCCTTTCAGCGCCTGCAGCATGTCGTAGTGCGTGCCGAAGTCGGGCCCGCCCCCGCCGGCTGGTGTGACGTCGCCCAGGCCATAGGCGAAAAAGCTCAGAGGCCGCTGCGCCGAGATGCCCGAATCGAGCTGCCGCACCGCCCCCGCCGCCGCGTTGCGCGGGTTGACGAAGGTCTTGCCGCCGGCCTCGCGCTGGCGTTCGTTGAGCTGGTCGAAATCGGCGCGGCGCATGTAGACCTCGCCGCGCACCTCCAGCACCGCGGGGGCGCCGTTCTTGCCGCCCGTGGGCAGCGTCAAGGGAATCTGGCGGATGGCGCGCACGTTGTGCGTCACGTCCTCGCCGACCTCGCCGTCGCCGCGCGTGGCGGCCTGCACCAGGCGGCCGTTTTCGTAGCGCAGGCTCATGGCCAGGCCGTCGAATTTGGGCTCGGCCACGTATTCGACGGGCGCATCGCCTTCGGCCAGCTTCAGCTCGCGCCGCACGCGGGCATCGAAGGTGCGGGCGCCGCTGGCTTCGGTGTCGGTCTCGGTGCGGATGCTGAGCATGGCCACGCGGTGGCGCACGGGCGACAGGCCCTCCATCACCGCGCCGATCACGCGCTGGGTGGGCGAGTCGGGGGTGACGAGGTCCGGGTGGGCCTCTTCCAGCGCCTGCAGTTCACGGAACACGCGGTCGTACTCGGCATCGGGCACCGTGGGCTCGTCGAGCACGTAGTACTGGTGGGCCCAGCGGTTGAGCTGGGCGCGCAGCGCGTCGATGGCCTCGGCGGGTTGCAGGGGCAGTGCGCCGGCTGCGGAAGGTTTGGAATCAGTCACCACGGATGGAACCCAGAAAAGTAGGAGGCTCCTGCACGTTCACAGGAATGGCAGCGGGCATGGCGCGCTGCAGGAAATCCACGACCCGCGCATCGAGCCGACCGAACCCGGGGCGCACCTCGATGGGCTCGCCCGCGTGGCGCTCGAACACGTAGCTGCGCTGGCCCGGCGTACCCTTGACCACGATGGCCCGGACGTCTGCCAGCGGCACCTGCATGTGGCCGGGGCGCACGTTCTGGGGCAGGCTCAGGAAGACTTCCGAACCGTCGATGCGCACCAGGGGCTTGCCCATGCGGCCGAATTGGCGCCGGGCACGCCAACCAGCGATGGCGGGGGCGATGAACAACCCCAGGTAGACCAGCCCAAAGTAGTTGAACCGGCCGATCGTCCGGTACTGCCACAGCGCAACACCCGCGACCACCAAGCACCCGATGGCTGGCAACCACCGGTCCAGGACGGCGTTCGAGGGGCGAAACAGCCCCTGGGGTGTTTCCACCACCGGGGGAAACAGCACGTGCCACCAGCGCATGGGGTGTCCTTTCGGCCCGGGATGACCGGCCACTCAGCTGAACAGGCGGCGCGCCAGCAGCGAGCCGGCCGACAGCTCGCGGCTGTCGAGCTTGTCGTACAGCAGCTCCAGGTCGGCGGCGATGGGGTCCATGGTCATGGCGGGCAGCGGCGTGCCGTTCTGGTCGCACAGCGCGCCGTCCATGGCCTCGCCCAGGGCGGCGGCCACCTCGCGCAGGATGAAGATGGTTTCTTCTTCCAGCGCGTCCAGGTGGCGGTTGCTGAGGTGGCTCAGCACATGGGATTCGGTG
>NZ_BAAJYR010000235.1:0-5319 GCF_057546605.1 Acidovorax sp. KPB24-03
GCACCAGTTGCCCGCTGCGCAGGTAGGGCGCAGCCAGATCGACTGGTAGCGAGGTCAGCCCCGCGCCATCCAGCGCAGCACGCAGCAGGGTCTCGATGTGGTTGGTCACGCAGACCGGCTGCACCTCGATGTCGATGGCCCGGTGGCCCAGCAGGGGATCGAACAGGCGCATCACCCCGGGTTTGGTGTCGCTGCGCCGGCGCAGCAGGCACTGGTGCCGGGCCAGGTCCTGCGGCACCTGCGGCATGCCGTGGTCCCGCAGGTAGGCGGGCGAGGCGCACACCACGCTGTCGGACCGCACGATGGGCCGGGTGATCACGTTGGCGCCGAAGACCGCGTCGTCGCTCAGCAGCGTGATGTCGAAATCGCCGATGGGCGGCTCCAGCGAGGAGTCCACATGGATGTCCAGCACCACCCGGGGATGCGCCCGGTGAAAGCCCTCCACCAGCGGCGCGAGGATGTGGACCGCGAGCACCGGCGGCGCGTGCAGCCGCAGCACGCCGGCGATCTCCGAGGTGTGGGCCTGGGCCGCGGCGAAGGCCTCCTCCACGTCGGCCAGGATGGTGCGCACGCGGGCCAGGTAGGCCTCGCCGGCATCGGTGAGCGAGACCCGGCGCGTGGTCCGCTGCAGCAGCCGGGTGCCGATGTGGCTCTCCAGGTCGGCAACCAGCCGGGTGACCGCCGCGGCCGACAGGTCCATCGCGCGCGCGGCCGCGGCGAAGCCGCCTTCGTCCACCACGGACTGGAACACGCGCATCGTCAGCAATCTATCCATTGCAGGAATGACGGCGTTTCAAGGGCCGCGATTATTTCAATTTCGTTAATTATTCATTGCCAAGAGTGCTGTTTTTCAAAGGGTTAACCCTGCGTACAGTTCAACCCATCGATGAGAAAGCCTGAAGGCGGACCCACCGAGGCAGGACAAGACCGGCCCCCAACAAGACCAGCCTTGCCCGGAAACACCAACCAATGAAGGACACCATCATGAACAACTACCGCACTCTCGCCACCGCTGCCGCCATCGCCCTGAGCGCCTTCGCCGCCCACGCCGGGGTGGAAGGCGACGGCTCCGACTATCCCGCCCCTGTCGCCGCCTCCAGCGCATTGACCCGTGAAGCCGTCGTGGCCGACCTGGTGGCCGCCCGCCAGAACGGCACCCTGCCCCGCGCCGGCGACTGGTACGACGTGCCCGCGCCCCTGGCCGTCTCCGGCAACGCCACGGTCGTCACCCGCAAGGAAGTGCAGGCGCAAACCGTGGCGGCCGCGAAGTCGCGCAACACGGTCAGCGGCGACCACTGATCTGATCGCACGGCGGCCCGGCCGGTTGCGACCGGCCCAGCCCCTCCCCGAAAAAAAGGCCCGCAGGTTCGCCCTGCGGGCCTTTTTCATGGGGCGCCTTCAGGGCGCGGCGCCGTAATTGCGCGCCAGGGACTCGGCCACGCACGCGGGCTTGTCGGACCCTTCGCGCTCGATGGTGACCAGCCAGGTCATCTGGATGCCGTCCGGCGCGGCGGGCTCGCAGGCCTGCAGCGTGAGCCGCGCGCGCAGGCGGCTGCCCACGGGCACGGGCGAGGTGAAGCGCACGCGGTTGAGCCCGTAGTTCACGCCCATCCGCGCGCCGGCGATGGCGAACGCCGATTCGAAGAACCGCGGAATCAGCGACAGCGTGAGAAACCCGTGGGCGATCGGCGCGCCGAACGGGCCCTGGGCCGCACGCTCGGGATCGACATGGATCCACTGGTGGTCGCCCGTGGCCTCGGCGAACTGGTCGATCTGCGCCTGGGTGATGGTGATCCAGTCGGTCACCGCCACCTCGCTGCCCACGCAGGCGGCCACTTCGGAATACGTCTGGAAGGTTTTCATGCGTGCACTTTAGGCCGGGGCGGGACGTGCGCGTTGTCGGGCGCGCGACAGCCGCGCGCGCCGGCCTACTGGTCGAGCCAGTCGCAGATGCCCTGCCACTGCTCCAGGTCGCGCGCCACGCGGCTGGCCGAGACGTCGAAGACCGACAGGCCCTGCGCGGCAAGATGGATGTAGTTCTGCGTGTCGCGCAGCCGGCCCAGTACCGGCAGGCCCAGGCTTTCGACGAACTCGCCCAGCTTGTCGGCCGCGATGGTGCGGGCATCGACCCGCATGCCGACGATGCCGATCTGCACGTTCGCCGCATGGCGGCTTTCGGCCAGCTCGTCCAGGAAGCCCCGGATGGCGAAGATGTCGAACACACTGGCCTGCAGCGGCACGATCACCTTGTCGGCCAGCTGGAGTACCGACTTGAGCTGCGCGCCGTGCAGGCCCGCGGGCGTGTCCAGCACCGCGTGGGTGGCCTCCTTGGGCGGGCGGCCGATGGCGTCGGGCTGCACCGGCCAGTCGCCGATGGGCCGCACGGCCGGGGACCGCAGCCCGCGCCACAGCCGGGACGACTGCTGCGGGTCGGCGTCGCCCAGCACCACGGCGTGGCCCTGGCTGGCGAAATAGCCGGCGATGTTGGTGGCGAGCGTGGATTTGCCCACGCCGCCCTTGGGATTGGCCACTGCGATCACTGGCATGCACGCCTCCTGGGTGTCAAAAGTTGGGTTGGCGGGGGCGATGGTAGCGCCGCCCGGGGCCAGACTGGGGAGTATGAGTCAAAAACCCCTCCAGCGCATATTCCACTAGGGCATATTGCTATATTTTTAATAGCAAATGGATTCAACCGTGCTGGGCCCCGCGCTTGACGAAGAAGAGCCCCGTGCCCACGGCCATCAGCAGGCCGCCGAACACGCGGTTCTGCGCACGCACCGCGCGGGCGTTGCGCAGCAGCCGGCGCAGTGCGCTGGCGCCCGCGGCATAGCCGTGCATGACGGCCATGTCCACCGCCACCATGGTGGCCGCCATGGCGAGCAGTTGCGTCCACAGCGGGCGGGTGTCGGTCATGAACTGGGGCAGCACGGCCACCATGAAGATGATGCCCTTGGGGTTGGTGGCGTTGGTCAGAAAGCCCGTGAGGCAGCGCTTTTGCCACGGGCCGGCCGGCGCGGCCTCCCCGCCCGGCAGGGACGACGCATCGCCCGAGCGCCATTGGGCGATGCCGATGTAGATGAGGTAGCACGCGCCCAGGATCTTCACCGCGCTGAACGCCGTCTCCGAGGCCAGCAGCAGCGAGCCCACGCCCGCCCCGGCGATCACCAGGATCAGCAGCAGCCCCAGTTGCAGCCCCAGGATGGTGGCGCCCGTCTTTCGCACGCCGTAGGTGAGGCCGTGGCTCATGGACAGCACGGCGCCGGAGCCCGGCGAGATCGCGATGAGGCAAGCCGCCGCCAAAAATGCCAGCCAGGTGTGCAGGTCCATGGGTCCGCCGGAAAAGAAAGGAAAGAAGATGAAAGGATCGGGAGCCGCCGATCTTACCGATGCAAAATTGCCGAGGTCCCTTTCACCGCCTCTCTCTCCACCCCATTCTTTCTCCATGGCCCACGCACCCACCTGGCTCACCTACGGCTTCCTCTACCTGGGCGCGGCCGTGCTCGCCGTGCCCATCGCGCGGGCGCTGGGGCTGGGGGCGATCATCGGCTACCTGGCGGCCGGCATCGCCATCGGCCCCTGGGGCCTGGGCCTGGTGAGCAACGTGCAGGACATCCTGCATTTCGCCGAGTTCGGCGTGGTGCTGATGCTGTTCCTCGTCGGCCTGGAGCTGCAGCCCAGCCGGCTGTGGAGCCTGCGGCGCCCGATCTTCGGGCTGGGCAGCGCGCAGGTGCTGGGGTGCGCGGCGCTGCTGTGGCTGGCGGCGTGGGCCTGCGGCCTGCCGTGGCGCGTGGGGCTGGTGGGCGCGCTGGGGCTGGCGCTGTCGTCCACGGCCATCGCGCTGCAATCGCTGAACGAACGCAACCTGATGCGCACCGACAGCGGGCAGAAGGCGTTCTCGATCCTGCTGTTCCAGGACGTGGCGGCCATTCCCATCCTGGCGCTGCTGCCGCTGCTGGGTGCGGCCGCCGCAGCCGACGCGGCGCCCCATGCCACGCCCGACCTGCTGCTGGAGGCGGCCAAGATCGTGGGCGTGGTGGGCGGCATCGTGCTGGGCGGGCGGCTACTGCTGCGCCCGGTGCTGCGCTGGATCGCCAAGAGCAGGACGCCGGAGATCTTCACCGCCGCCTCGCTGCTGCTGGTGGTGGGCATCGCCTGGCTGATGGTCATCGTGGGCCTGTCGATGGCGCTGGGCGCCTTCCTCGCCGGCGTGCTGCTGGCCGACAGCGAATACCGGCGCGAGCTGGAGGCCGATATCGAGCCCTTCAAGGGCCTGCTGCTGGGGCTCTTCTTCATGGCCGTGGGCATGTCCATCGACTTCGGCGTGCTGATGCGCTCGCCCGGGTTGATGGCCCTGGTGCTGCTCGGCTTTCTGGTCATCAAGGGCGTGGTGATCTACGCGTTGGCGCGCGTGACCGGCACGCCGTACCAGGAGCGGCCCGTGATGACGCTGCTGCTGGCGCAGGGCGGCGAGTTCGCGTTCGTCGTGTTCCAGGCGGCATCGACGGCGGGCGCGCTGCCGGCCGAAACCGCGTCGCTGCTGATCGGCGCCGTGGCGCTGTCGATGCTGCTGTCGCCGCTGCTGCTGGTGCTGCTGGACCGCGTGCTGCTGCGCCGCTATGCGCGGCTCAAGACCGATGTGCCGGCCGCGGCCGAGATCTTCGAGCCGCAGGAGGCGCCGGTCATCATCGCGGGCTTCGGGCGCTACGGGCAGATCGTCGCGCGCACCATGCTGCTGCAAGCCGTTCCGACCACCGTGCTGGACCACAGCGTGGAGATGCTGGAGGTGGCCCACACGTTCGGCTACCGCGTGTTCTACGGCGACGCCACACGGCTGGAGCTCCTGCGCATCGCAGGGGCCGCGCAGGCCCGCATCCTGGTCATCGCGGTGGACGACACGGGCCAGTCCGTCAAGATCGCCGCACTGGCGCGCGCTCACTTTCCGCAGCTGAAAATCGTGGCCCGCGCCCGCAACATGAGCCATTGGAACGCGCTGCGCGATCTGGGCGTGGAGCACGTCGAGCGCGAGCTGTTCGAGTCCAGCCTGAAGACCGCCCGCACGGTGCTGGAACTCATGGGCCTGCCGGCACAAGAGGCCCAGCGCGTGGCGGACCGGTTCCGCCAACACAACATCGACCTGGCCAACCGCATGTACCCGCACCACAAGAACCAGGAGAAGTTCATCGCCGTGGCGCGGCAAGGCCGCCAGCAACTGGTGGAACAGATGGCCAAGGAGCGGCAGGAAGCCGCATCCGCCGTGGCGGACGCGGGCCCCCCTGCGGACGCCGCAGGCCATGCCCCGCCCGCGCAGCGCACCGGCCT
>NZ_BAAJYR010000236.1:0-5284 GCF_057546605.1 Acidovorax sp. KPB24-03
CAGCAGCACCAGCAGCACCAGCGCCAGCAGCCCCACCGCGAGGCTGCTGACCTGCACCACCGCATACACCGGCCGGGCCGAGATCTGCCGCGTGGCCAGCACCAGCCAGCGCGGGGCCGTGGCCTCGTTCACGCTGCGGCGCAGCAGCTTCACCGCGCCCCAGGCCAGCCCGGCGAACAGCAGCACCGCCCCCGCGAAACCGCCCACGGCGATCAGTCCCAGCTTCAGGTCGCTGCTGACCGCCAGCAGCAGCGCGGCGAACCCGGCCACGCCCACGCCTAGCACCGCCAGCGAGGCGGGTTTCAGGCCGCCCAGGTCGCGCCGGATCACGCGCAACGGCGGCACCTGCGACAGTTGCAGCACCGGCGGCAGCCCGAAGGCGAACATCAGCGTGAGGCCCATCCCCAAGCCGAACGCCACCGGCCACAGGCTGGGCGCGGGCAGCGCGGTTTCCACCAGGCCCGCCAGCAGCAGCACGAACACGTGGTGCACCGCGTAGCCCAGCAGCACGCCCAGTGCGCTGGCGAACAGCCCGATCAGCGCGAACTCGACCACGTAACCGCCCGCAATGGTGCGCTGGCTCTGGCCCAGCACGCGCAGCAGCGCGGCGGCATCGAGGTGTTCGTTGGCAAAGCCGCGCGCCGCCAGCGCCACGGCCACCGCCGACAGCAGCGCCGCGAGCAGTGCCACGAGGTTGAGGAATTTCTGCGCCCGGTCCAGCGTCTGGCGCATCTCGGGGCGGCCGCTGTCCAGCGACTCCACGCGCACGCCGTGCACCTCGGGCGCCTTCACCGCCTCGGCCGCCCAGTCGCCGAACTGCTGGACCGCCCGCGCCTCGCCCGCCACGGCGAAGCGGTAGGTGAGCCGGCTGGCCGGCTGCACCAGCCCGGTGGCGGGCAGGTCCAGCGCATTGACCATGACGCGCGGCGCAAAGCTCATGAAGCCCGCGCCCCGGTCGGGCTCGATGGCGATGATGCGGGCAATGCGCAACTGCGCGTCGCCCAGCAGCAGCGAATCGCCCATCTGCAGGCCCAGCGAGCCCAGCACCGGCGCATCCACCCACACCTCGCCGGGCGCCGGAATGTCGCGCGTGGCCCGCGCGGGTGCGCCCGGCGCCTCCGCCACCTGCAGGCTGCCACGCAGCGGGTAGCCCGGCTCCACGCTTTTGAGCGCCACCAGCCGGCTGGCGCCGCCCTGCGCATCGCTCGCGCGGCCCATGGTGGGAAAGCCCAGCGTCGTCACTGTGGACAGGCCCGCGGCCTTCGCCCGTTCGACGAACGCCGCCGGCGTCGGGTTGTCGCTGGCCACCACCACATCGCCGCCCAGCAGCTGCAGCGCATCGCGCTGCAACCCGCCCTGCAGCCGATCGGCAAAGAACCCCACCGAAGTAAGGGCCGCCACGGCCAGCGTGACCGCCACGATGAGAAGGCGCAATTCGCCAGCCCGCAGATCGCGCCACAGCGTGCGCCAGCCAATTCGGAAGAAGGACAGATTCATGGGGAGCGACGTTAGCGCAAATGGGTTGGGCTTCGGGTGGGAAGGGGCTCAGGGCGAGGGGGATTTGGAACTTCGCAGCGCCCAGGGTGGATGGATGGGGAAGAAGACCCCGATGACGCCTTATGATCCGCGCCGCCAGAACGTGACTCATCCGCAACCTTCTGGCAACCAATCAAGATCAAAAAGGGAGTTATCAATGGGTTGGAATGAAACCGCGCTGAGCCTCAGCCGCGCCGTTGGCGACCGAATCGCTTTGGACGCGAGTTACCCAGCGGCGCAGTGCCTTCGGAATTTGCAGTTGGTCGATTTGCCCTATGCAATGGAGAGAAACGGTTTTCGCGTCGGCGCAGCGCTGATGAAGCGATGGTTCACCCACCCGGCATTTGCAATGCCCCCTGCATGGAAAGACCCCTCACAAAGCCAGTTGGATCATCGGACGGTAAGCGCACACTATTTGGACACAACGACAGTCCCCATGTCCTGGGCCCTATCGTTCGGAAGAACGCAGGAAAAGTGGGAGGAGCTCAAGCGCGCCATCCAAGGACAACTCTTGCAAAAAGCCTTGTTGCTTCTCAAGACAGACTTTTTGGCAGATTGCAGCGGGCTGGCAAGCTGGGAACTCACCCCATGGTTTTCGGCTCGGGCCTGCCGGCGGTCGATTTGCATGAGACTGCACACCTGAACTCCCGCGTCGTCAGCAGCAATGGATTCGAGAAGTTAACGGACCCGATTGACGATCTTTACTGCGCACTGGGCGCGTTCACCTTGCACGCTGCCGCAGAAGGGATCGTGACGCCACTGCACCAGCAACGCAGTCCATTCACGCACCAAATTGACATTCATAGTCTGGGCTTTTACATCCGGGACTGCTATGACTTCACAGAAGATCAACCTCTTGGCAACTGGAGCGCAGACGAGGTGGGAATGGCTCCCATGCCTCGCTTAGCGATGGTAGAAAATGCAAGCTTTCGCCGGTGGCGGGCGGTCCATCAACGCGGGGGCGATTTTCTGATTTTCTCAAACGTCCATTGGGAAAAGTTGAGTGCTCCAATCACGTGGTTTCTCAAAGTTCCCTGAGATGAAAGACCTATCCCCCATCAACGGACCTCGCAGTCAGAAGGCTCGACGCTGGCGCCGCCGTCTTGGCATCCTCTTCGGTGTCCTGTCAGCCACCGTGGTCGCAGCCCTTTTTCTGTTGACTGAAACCTTCGACAAGGCGAGGCTGGTGCATACCGATATCTGCGGCAATGGAAACTATCGGCTGGGTGTCTACAAATACAGCGGCGGCGCGGGGTATGTCGAATTAACGGACAGAGACGGCAAGGCGTTCGGTCGATCGGACTTTTCGGACGGTGCTTATCTTGATCCGGAATGGTCAAACGATTGCCTCACGGTCACTGTGGGAACCGACACAGATCGCGTGAAACTCGTGGTACCGCGTTGAAGCAGATGCATGCCCGCTTGCAGCATCTGAAATTCTCATTTATCTATTCATAAAATCATTCAAATCAGATAGTCTGAGAAGCATGCCATCCGCAGCCGGGGATCACTCCGCAAAAATCCAGACGATGCTTCGCCAAGGGCCCAAGACAGCGAATTCCCTCATGGAATTCTTGGGAACCAGCCAACCCACGGTGTCGCGCGCCCTACCGCGTCTCTGCCGAGGGCAAGTTCCAAGAACTGGGCACGCTGATTCCGGTGGCTGCGGAAGGCTTCGTGATGGTGCAGGCCGATGGTCAGCGCGTTCACAGCGACGGCTTGCCCTGGTGGATCTTCGACATGCGCCCTCAGGGTTATCTGGGGCGTGCCTTCAACCAGCGCCACGGGGGGCGTCTCGGGTTACCGAAACGGCTGAACGACTGGGGAGACACCCATGCGCTGCGCGCCCTGCTGCTTCAGGGAGACGACCTGCCGGGCAACGTTCTTTTGGGTGCGGCGGCACGCGAGCAGTTCGTCAATGCGCCAGCTCCGGTGCCCATCCCAGCGGCCAGGAGACCCCAGGCCTACGTGGAGCTTGCGGCAGCGGCAACACGCGGCGAATTGCAGGGGTCGTCCGCAGCGGGTAAACAACCGAAATTCACCGCCTATGTGCGACCGGAAACCGGGCCGGCCGTGCACACCATCGTCAAGTTCTCCGCCTCGCTGCCGAGCTTGGTGAGCGAACGTTGGCGCGACCTCCTGCTGGCGGAACACATCGCGCTGCAGGTGCTGGGAGACGCGGGCATCCCCGCATCGCTCACCCGTGTCATCGACCATGGCACGCAGCGGTTTCTCGAAGTGCAGCGTTTCGACCGGGGGGGGCCCTGGGTCGCCGCGCGCTGCACTCTCTCGCGGCGCTGGACGCGGAATTCGTGGGCCATGGTGGCCGATGGCCAGACATCGCGCAGGCATTGGCACGCGCGCGGATCATCGTGCCTGAAGCGTTGGAGGGGGCCTACCTGCTCTGGGCTTTCGGCACCCTGATCGGCAATACCGACATGCACAGTGGCAATCCTTCGTTCATGTCGGAACAGGGCCGCCCCTACCAGCTAGCACCCGCTTACGACATGACGCCCATGGCCTTCGCACCGACGGCCGGCGGGGATCTTCCGCAGCGCACGCTGGAGCTGAACGTGGGTCATCAAGTCCCTGCCCGGGCATGGCTCCACGCCCTGCCTCTGGCCCAGGACTTCGTGCAGCGCCTGGAGAAGGCCGAAGGCCTCAGCGGTGGATTCGGGCCTTGCCTTGCCGCCCTGCAATCGCATGTCGCCCTGGCGGCCGAGCGGATCGGTCGACTGGCTCCATGACCCTCTTTCGTCCTATCCGTCCGCGCCCCCGTACCGCACCGCCCGCGGCGGGCGGCACAGCCCCCACAGCGTGATGCCGGCCTGCTGCGCCAGGTCGATGGCCAGCGAGGTGGGGGCCGACACGGCGGCCAGCAGGGGAATGTCGAGCCGGGCGCACTTGCGCACCAGTTCGTAGCTGGCGCGGCTGGACATGACGACGAAGCCGTCCTCCCCCAGCCGACCCTGCGCGGCCAACTGGCCGATGAGCTTGTCGAGGGCGTTGTGGCGGCCCACGTCTTCGAGCAGGTCGGTCAGCTCGCCGCCTGGCGTGGCCCAGCCGGCGGCATGGACGGCACCGGCCGCGGCATTGAGCGACTGCCGCGCGGGCATGGCGGCCACAGCGCGCAATATCGCGTCGGCAGGCAACGCACCGGCCCAGGCGCGCTCGGTGACGCGTTCGGGCACCAGGTCCAGCGCCTGCAGGCTGTCGATGCCGCACACGCCGCAACCCGTTCGGCCCGCGAGCGAGCGGCGCTTGTCTTTCAGGCGCGCGAAGCAGCGTGCCGTGATGTCCACCCGCACCTCGCACGCGGTGGCCGTGCCGGCCGGGACCCCGGCGGGCGCCTGCAGCGCATGCACCTCGATGCCGTGGCAGTCGCCCGGCTGGTCGATGATCCCCTCGCTCAGGGCGAAGCCGAGGGCGAAGGCATGCAGGTCGGCGGGCGTGGCCATCATCACGGCGTGCGAGAGGCCGTTGAACACCAGGGCCACCGGTACTTCGGCGGCCACCGCGTCGTCCTCCCACACGGCAGGCACAGCACCCGGCGGGCAGGGATGGCGCTGCACGCTGCGGGTGGCCAGCGGCGTGGGCAGGGGGCGTCCTTCGTCGTCCAGGCCCTCGGGGCCGGCAGATTCTTGCGCCCCTCCCATGCCCGCCAGCTGCTGCCGCCCGGCATCGGTCAGCCAGGCCAGCCAGCGGCTGTCGTCCTGCGCCACGCGCACCCAGCCGGGGCCCGGCTGGC
>NZ_BAAJYR010000237.1:0-5265 GCF_057546605.1 Acidovorax sp. KPB24-03
ATCGCCATGCTGGTGCCCCAGCACGGCGCGCCGATCATGGGACCGAAGGCCATCGGCGATTTCTTCGACTGGATCGAGAACCTGATGTGCGGCATCGACCTGTTCGACGACCGGGCCTACCAGTTCCCCACGGCCTTCATCGACCCGGCCACGCGGCAGGTGCGGCCGGCCCTGCACGCCGTGCGGGAGATCCTAGCAAAAAGCTCCAGCACAATCAGTACTAGGGCATGTTGCTATTAAAAATATAGCAAATGCCTGGTGCGGCCAGATGGCGGGCGGGTGTGCCTGCCGCCCCAGGGCCGCAGATGCCTACCGCGCGTAATTGAGCGGCAGCGCCGTGGTGAACTTGATCTCTTCCATCGCGAAGCTGGAGCTGATGTCGCACAGGTGGTTGCTGGCGATCAGCTTCTTGTAGACCCGGTCGTAGGCCGCGATGTCGGGCACCACCACGCGCAGCAGGTAGTCGATCTCGCCGCTCATGCGGTAGAACTCGACGACCTCCGGCATGACCTGGATGGTGGCCTTGAACTTGTCGAACCACTCCTGCGTGTGGGTGCTGGTGCGCACCGACACGAACACCGTCACGCCGACGTTGACCTTCTGCGCGTCGACCAGCGCCACGCTCTTCTTGATGACGCCGCTCTCCTTGAGCCGCTGCACCCGGCGCCAGCACGGCGTGGTCGAGAGCCCCACCTTGGCGGCGATCTCGGCCCCTTGCTGGTCCGCGTCTTCCTGCAACAGATCCAGGATCTTTTGGTCAATGGCGTCTAGTTTCACGTTGGGCTCGGCTGGAAATTCGTAGGAAGGAAGGGGGTCGCCTTGGCCGGCGAGCGGTGGCGTCGGGGCCTGGGCCAGGCGCCTTCGATTCCGCCACGCGGATTTTGCATCGACTGAATGGTCACCGCGTGCCTAAAGGCCCGGACGCACCCCTCAAACCCGGCCGTACTCGGCCCTTTCAGAGGGGCGGGGTTTTTCAGCGCCGCTCAAGCGTCAGGAAAGTGTAAGACAGGCCGCCCGCACTCCGATGGCTTTCGCGGGCGGTTTCCACCCATTCGGGGCCCAGTTCGGGCGCATAGGCATCGCCTTCGAACGCCTGCCCGATCTCGGTGGCCTCGATGCGCATGGCCAGCGGCAGGGCCTGCGCGTACAGCTGCGCGCCGCCGATCACCCAGGTGGTGGGGCCCTCGGCCTCGGCCATCCGAAGGGCCTCGGGCAGGCCCGCGGCGCGGCGGGCGCCTTCGGCCTGCCAATCCGGCTGGCGCGTCACCACGATGTTGGCGCGTCCCGGCAACGGCCGAAAGCGCGGCGGCAGCGAATCCCAGGTCTTGCGGCCCATCACCACGGGGCAGCCGTTGGTCAGCCGGCGAAAGTGCGCCAGGTCTTCCGGCAGGTGCCAGGGCATGGTGCCGTCCTTGCCGATCACGCCGTTGGCGGCGCGCGCATAAATCAGGTGCAGGGCCATGGGAGAGGGCTTTCGCAAAGACGGGAAGAGGGGGAAGCCGCGCTCAGAAATGCAGGAACGCCATGGTGCCGACGCCCAGGCCGATGGCGGCCACGCCGTACATGCCGTATTCCAGCCACTTCTTGCGCGTGAGCAGCGCGATGGCCGCCAGGGCAATGGCCACCTGCAGCGCGGTGGTGGCCTGGGCCCAGCGGTGGTGCTGGTGCATCTGGGCCTCGCTCTGGTGGTCGAAGTCGAGCGACTCGCGCTCCAGCTTCTCGGCCTGCGTCTTGATCTCGTTCTTCTCGGCCTCGTAGCGGTCCAGCTTGGTCTGGTAGCTGCCCTTGCGGTCCTCGGGCGCCAGGTCGCGGGCCATTTCGGTCAGCGACTGCTTGGTGCTCTTGGACTGGAAGTAATTCCACTGGTTGGAGGCCTCCGTCTTGCGGATGGCCGCGTCGTTCTTCAGCAGCCCGGCATTGGCCTGCGTGGCCCCGCCCATGTAGGAAAAGATGGCGCCCACCGTCGCCACGATCGCGGTGAACATGGCGATCTTGCTGGTGGACGATCCGCCGCCCTCGTGCGCGTGGGCCTCGTGGGGGCCGTGGCCCTGGCTGGCATGCTCGACCGCATGGTCGTGGGGGCCGTGTACGTGAAATCCGCCGGAAGACATAGTGAGTGGATGGTGGAAAGCGTCGGTTGGGACGGGAAAAACGGGGCGGAACCCGAAGGCGCCGTCCCACTGAAGGGTTCGCAACGGGGCGCCATCTTAGAGCGTGTCGGTGACCTGCCGGCGCCGCAGCGCTCAAGCCGGTCCCGCAGGCCGTGGCAGGCGGCACCGCGCCGCAATGCCCAGGAAGTGCGCCAGCCCCGGCGTGGCCAGGCCCTCGACCTTGGCCTGGTCGTCCCACAGCCGCAGGCGCACGGCCTCTTCGGCGTGCGGACGGCCGATGAAGGCCCGGGCCTCCTGCGCACCGAAAACGCCGCCCTGCAGCACCAGGCTGCGCTGCGAGTCGGCCGACAGCGCCGACCGGTAATGCGGCCGGGTGGCGCACAGATAGCGCTTGGCGTCCACGTGCCAGCGGATGGCCTCGAGCACACGGTCCCCGAACAGACCGCGCAGAAAGGGCAGGGCGCTGAACTGGTGCAGGTCGTCGATGCCGTGCGCGGTGGGGGTGTCGCCATGATCCTGCAGCAGGTGGCCCAGGTCGTGCAGCAGCGCCGCGGTGATGAGTTCGTCGTCCGCGCCCGCTTGTTGTGCCAGCCAGGCGGTCTGCAGCGCGTGCGCGGTCTGCGTGACCGGCTCGCCGCTGTACTGCGTGCCGCCATGGCGCTCGAACAGCAGGGCGATGTCGTCGAAGGCCAGCGGCATGGTCAGGCCTCGGCGGTGGTGCGCGTGGCGCGCCGGCGCGCCGGGGCCGGCGCGGCGAGGGGGGCTTCTGGCGCGGGGTGGTAGTTCTGCAGGGTGCGTTCGCGGCTGTTCATCACGTGGTCGAACATCGCCTGGCCCGCGGCCTCGGCATTGCGCGCCGCGATCGCCTTGACGATCTGCCGGTGCTCGCGGGTGTACACCGCCATGGATTCGACGGTGAGGTTGCGGCGCCGGATCAGCGACAACTCCTTGATGAGGCGCCGGTAATGGGCGGTGAACTTGGCGTTGCCTGCCAGCTGCAGCAGGGCATCGTGGAACTCCAGGTTGAAGCGGTGGAAGTCCTGCGCGTTGCCGGCCTTGGTGGCCGCGTCCATGGCATCGACCCATTGGCGCAGCGCTTTCGTCTGGGCGGCGGTGCAGGTTTCGGCCAGCTTGCGGCCGATGTACATCTCCATCACCGCGCGCAGCTCGAAAATCTCCAGGGCCTCGTCCAGCGCGATGTCGCGCACGAAGACGCCGCGGTTTTTCTCGGTGCGCACCAGGCCGGCCTCGTCGAGCATGCGGAACGCCTCGCGCACCGGGCCACGCGACACGCCCAGGCGGGTGGCCAGGGTGGATTCGGTCAGCTTCTCCCCGGGCTGGAACTCGGAGGCCAGGATCATGCGCTCGATCTCGTTTTGCACGAGGCCGGCGAGCGAGTTGCCCTGAAGCTGTGCGATGGCGGCGTTCGTGGGGCTCTGGACGGCCATGGATCAAGTTCTCCCAAAAAAGACGATTTTGCAGATTGTCTACGATCTACAAAAAACAATCGGCCCGACATGGCCCTCATTTTGCTTGGCAACAATGTCATGAGGATGACACGGGCGGGCACCAAAGTTCCACCCGTTCAACCCCTGGAGCATTTCCATGCAACGCATCCCACGGCCGCTTTCCGCGGCAATTCTCGGACTGGTCCTGACCGCTGCGGCTGGCTCGGCCTTCGCGCAAAAGCAGCAGCTGATCGTCTATACCGCCCTGGAGACCGACCAGCTCAAGGCCTACCAGGAAGCGTTCAATGCGGTGAACCCGGACATCGAGATCAAGTGGGTGCGCGACTCCACGGGCGTCATCACCGCCAAGCTGCTGGCCGAGAAAACCAACCCGCAGGCGGACGTCGTCATGGGCGTGGCGGCCACCAGCTTGGCGCTGTTCGACCGCAACGGCATGCTGGAGCCCTACGCGCCGCTGAACATCGACGCGATCATGCCGGCCTACCGCGACAAGAAGAACCCGCCCGCCTGGTTCGGCATGGACGTGTTCGGCGCTACCGTGTGCTTCAACACCGTGGAGGCCAAGAAGCGCAACATTCCCCTGCCCACGACCTGGAAGGACCTGACCCGGCCCGAGTTCAAGGGCCAGGTGGTGATGCCCAATCCGGCGTCCTCCGGCACCGGCTACCTGGACGTGGTGTCCTGGCTGCAGATGTGGGGCGACGAGGGTGGCAAGGGCGGCGGCTGGAAGTACATGGACGCGCTGCACGAGAACATCGGCCAGTACACGCACTCCGGCTCCAAACCCTGCAACATGGCGGCTTCCGGCGAGTACGTCGCGGGCATCTCCTTCGAGTACCGCGGCCACACCAACAAGGCCAAGGGCGCTCCGATCGAGCTGGTGTTCCCCAAGGAAGGCCTGGGCTGGGACCTGGAAGGCTTCGCCATCTACAAGGGCACCAAGAAGCTGGACGCGGCCAAGAAGCTGGCCGACTGGGCGTCGTCGAAAGATGCCATGAAGCTCTACGGCAAGAACTTCGCCATCACCGCCCAGCCGGGCATCGCGCCCAAGCTGGCCGGCATTCCTGACGACTATGAAGCGCGCCTGATCCGGCTCGACTTCGACCAGGCCGCCGCCAGCCGCGAGGCCACGCTGGCCGAATGGTCCCGGCGCTACGACAGCAAGAGCGAAGCGAAGAAGTAAAACCGATGGACAACGACGACGGCAGCTTCCTCGCGCTTCGCGGGATTCACAAGCGATTCGGCGCTTTCACCGCGCTCGGCAGCATCGACCTGTCGATCCGCCAGGGGGAGTTCGTCTGTTTTCTCGGGCCGTCGGGCTGCGGCAAGACCACCTTGCTGCGCATCGTGGCGGGGCTGGAAACCCAGACCGCCGGCCGCATCGTGCAGGCGGGCCGGGACATCTCGGTAGCGCCGCCGGCCGAGCGCGACTACGGCATCATGTTCCAGTCGTATGCGCTGTTTCCCAACCTGACGGTGGCGCAGAACGTGGCCTACGGGCTGGTCAACCGGCGCGAGGGGCGGGCGCGGATCGCGGCGCGCGTGGACGAGCTGCTGCACCTCGTCGGGCTGCCGGGCAGCGGGCCGAAGTTTCCCGCGCAGATGTCGGGCGGCCAGCAGCAGCGCATCGCGCTGGCGCGCGCCCTGGCCACGTCGCCGGGCCTGCTGCTGCTGGACGAGCCGCT